>NZ_WWKH01001094.1:0-341 GCF_009865595.1 Streptomyces sp. SID1328
TACATCAAGGACGGCACCGTCACCGACGTCGACAACGGAGAGTAGGAGTAGGCCATGAGCCTGTTCGGGGACGGCCTGGAGGCCGCGGTGCAGCAGGCGTTCACGCGCCCGGCGCCCAAGAGCGCGGGTGCGCAGATGCGGTACCTGGTCAAGCAGCTCAAGGGCACCAAGGCGGTCGCCCAGATGCTGCGCATCTCCCAGCGCACCGTCGAACGGTACGTGAAAGACCAGATCAAAAAGCCGCGCCCCGACCTCGCCGCGCGCCTGGAGCGCGAGGTCAAGGCCCGGTGGCAGCCGCAGATCCGGGCCAAGGCCCGGCAGAAGGCGGCGACCACCGGCGG
>NZ_WWKH01001095.1:0-212 GCF_009865595.1 Streptomyces sp. SID1328
CGGATCACCCCCACGTGCGTGGGGAGGACTTGCCCTTGGCCTCGTTCAGCATCGCAGTCGCCGGATCACCCCCACGTGCGTGGGGAAGACTGGCCGGCGAGGATGTCGGCGATGAGGTCGGGGGGATCACCCCCACGTGCGTGGGGAGGACTCACCGCCTGACCCCCGTCGTGTGGCCGCCTCCGGATCACCCCCACGTGCGTGGGGAGGAC
>NZ_WWKH01001096.1:0-200 GCF_009865595.1 Streptomyces sp. SID1328
GCTCGGCGGTCCGGGGGTCGGCGGCGGGCGCGGCCCCGGCGGAGGCCACCGGGGTGCGGCCACCCTCCGCCTCGGGCCAGACGGCGAAGGCCAGCCCGGTCGCCAGCAGCCCGGCCGAGACGACACCCGCCCCGGTACGCAGCGACCACCCGGTACCGCGCCGCCCCGCGGCCCGCTTGCCGGCCCGTCGCCGGCCGCCG
>NZ_WWKH01001097.1:0-1492 GCF_009865595.1 Streptomyces sp. SID1328
TCCCCCGCACCAGTTGTACCGGTGCGGGGGAACACGGACGAATACATCTGGGCGACGCCCGCGTGGTTGCGCGTCCCATGGGTGCGGGTGGTGAGGTCCGCCGCACGGGCCTCGCGTCGAGCTATCGACGGCGGGTGACAACGAACAGAACCGCCAGGATGAAGACGATAAAGATCAAAGCGATCGACCAGGCAGGCTGTCCAGCAGCGGATGGCGGCATAATCACGGACAGGGTCATCGCTTGAGTCCCTTGCGCAGGAAAAGGAGCCCACCAGCGGCCAGACCCGAACCGATGACTATGGGAAGCACCGCTCGAACTCTTCCGCCCCCGGCATCCACCACGCCGAGAAGGAGCAGAGCGACGCCGCAGAGCAGCGCTACGAGCGCGAATCCGATCACTGCGGTGATGCGCATGGAAACTCCTGACCTCCGAGGGGGCGGGATTCGTGTCCCGCCCCCGACTTCCTGATTAGCTGTATGCGGCGGTCGTCGCGCCCGCGACTCCTGCGGCCACGACGGAACACCCGGTGAACCCGGCACCGACCGACAGTCCAAGAGTGGGGAATGCCCCGGCCGCGGCACCGGCCAAGCACAGCGACTCGAAGCCGATTCCGGCCAGCATGCCCATCTGGGTGGCGTTCGCGCCCTCCGTGTCGCCCGTCCACATGTCATAGGCGAGGCTCGCCCAGTCCCCGATTCCCGTGACATCACCGAAGCTGAACAGCCCAGTGGGGTCGGTGCGGTTGACCACGTCGCCACCCGCATACAGATAGGTGTTGTTCTCCTTGCCCGAGGGGTCGGGCTGGGTGAAGCGGCCAAGACTGGGGTCGTAGTAGCGGGCGCCCATCTTGTACAGCCCGCTCGAGTCCAGGTAGGCGCCCGTATAGCCGAAGGGCTGATCGACGGAGGCGGAGTTTCCGGAGCGAGCGGTGCCGGTGGGGCTGTAGTCCCAGCGGCCCTGCTTGGCACCGGAGTTGTCGACCAGGACGGATGGGGCGCCCTGGTTGTCGGTGACGTAGTAGTACGGGTTGCCGCCGCTGGTCATGCCGATCAGTGTGCCCGCGGGATCGCGGACGAATCCGGTGCTCCTGCCGTCGGCGGTGGTGGTGGAGATGCCTGCCGGGCCCTGGTCGATGCGGGTGGAGTCGGCCGTGAGGCGGTTGGAGCTGTCGGTGCCGGCGTAGGTGTAATGGCTGGTGGTGCCGCCGGTGGTGAGGGAGGTGAGCTGGTTGAAGTCGTTGTACGTCTCACCGGAACGGGGGAGCTGTCCTGCGGCGGAGAGTTCGTTGCCGTTCTTGTCGTACGACCAGCCGGTGGTGTCGCCGTTCATGCCGGTGATCTGGTTGGCCGCGTTGTAGGTGTAGTTGGTCAGGCCGCTGCTCGCGGAGCACGACGATGCGGAGCCCGAGGTGGCGATGATGTTGCCGGCCTTGTCGTAGCAGTACAGCCAGGACGCGTTCTTCGTCGAGCCGGCGTTCTCCTGGGCGTAGCT
>NZ_WWKH01000112.1:0-4086 GCF_009865595.1 Streptomyces sp. SID1328
CCCGTGGCTCGGGCCGGGGACGACTGCGACGACGAGGAGCTGGCGCGGGGCCTGGTCGCGGGGGACGAGGACTGTCTCGCGGCCGTGTACCGGCGCTGGTCCTCGCTGGTGTACGCCCTCGCCCACCGCGCGCTGGGGAACGCCGGTGAGGCCGAGGACGTGACCCAGCAGGTGTTCCTCGGGGTGTGGCGGGGCCGTGCGGGCTACCGGCCGGACCGGGGCCCGCTGGGCGGCTGGATCGTCGGCATCACCCGGCGCAAGATCTTCGACGCGCTGGCGGCACGCGCCCGGCGCGGCGAGCTGGTCGCGGCGGCGGCGTCCCTGTCCCGCGCCACCCTCGGGGCCGAGACCGCCGCCGACCCGGAGACGGTGCTCGACCGGCTTCTGGTCCGCCGCGAGCTGGGACGGCTGCCGGCCGCCCAGCGCCGGGTGCTCTACCTGGCCTTCTACGAGGACCTCACCCAGCCGCAGATCGCCGCCCGCACGGGCTGGCCGCTCGGCACGGTGAAGAGCCACGCCCGCCGGGGCCTGCACCGCCTGCGCTCCGGCATCGAGCGACGGGAACCGCTGGAGGCGGCCGTCTGAGCGGGCCCGTGCGAGAAAAAACGGGGGTCCGAATCCGGTCGAAATATTGCCCGAACACCCCTACACATACGGGAATAAAAGGCGCAAAATAGACGGATACGCGATACGCGGCACTCCACCGCAGGCCCACCGGACGCGGTCGAGTCCGCCCGGTTCGACGGAAGGAGGACCGTACGCAGACTCCCACCGACAACGAAGGACGCGAGGCCGGTCCGCCGGAGCGGACCGGCCTCCTCGTGCGCGCGGGCGGCGCGTCCTGGCCGGAGGTCTTTGACACGGTTCGCGGCGCTTTCTAGCTTGAGCCGGGCCACAGCGTTCCTTGACCTCACGAGGCTGGAGACCGCCCTGTCCGCTCGCCCCGCCGCCGGCCGCCGCCTCGCCACGGCCGTCGCGTTCCTCGGCCTGATCGGCACCCTCACCGCCACCGCCTGGGCGGACCCGCAGGACCACGCCCCGGCGCCGCTTCCGGCCCCCGAAGCGACCCGCGTCCCGGACACGGCGGGCTCGGTCAGCCCGCTGGCCTCCTTCGCCCTGCAGTCCACGGCGAAGGTGAGCGACTCGGCGGCCGCCGTCTCCTCCCCCGGCTACCCGGCGCGCGGCTGGCACCACGCGGGCCCCCGCTCCACGGTCCTCGCCGCCCTGCTGGCCGAGGGCCGCTACCCGGACCCGTTCCGCTCGACCAACCTGAGCAGGATCCCGAAGGCCGACTTCAAGGTGCCCTGGTGGTACCGCTCCGACTTCACCGAGGACAACACCTCCCGGCGCACCCGGCTCGACTTCAGCGGGGTCGTCCCGGCCGCCGAGGTGTACGTCAACGGCCACCGGGTGGCGACGGACGCGCAGGTCAAGGGCGCGTACACGCGGCACGAGCTGGACATCACCCAGCTGGTGCGGCCCGGCCGGAACACGGTCGCCTTCCGGGTCCGGCCCAACGATCCCGACCGGGACCTCAGCATGGGCTGGCTCGACTGGCTCCAGCCGCCCCCGGACCAGAACATGGGCCTGGTCCGGGACGTCCTGGTCCGGCGGGGCGGCCCGGTCGCGCTGGGCGACGCTCATGTGGTGACCGACCTGGCCGTACCGTCGCTGGCCACCGCCGGCCTGACCGTGCGGGCGCGGGTGCGCAACGACACCGGCCACGCGGTCACCGCCCTGGTCACCGGCAGCGTCGCCGGGACCTCGCTCGCCCGCCGGGTCCCCCTCGCCGCACACGAGTCGCGTACCGTCGCGTTCTCCCCCGCCGATGTCCCCGGCCTGCGCCTGCGGTCTCCGCGCGTGTGGTGGCCCGCCGGAATGGGCGGCCAGCCCCTGTACGACCTCAGGCTCACCGCCTCCGTCGCCGGTGCCGTCTCCGACACCACGCACGAGACCTTCGGCATCCGTGACGTCCGGGCGCCCCTGAACAAGGACGGGGCCCGCCAGTACCGGATCAACGGGCGCCCGCTGCTGATCCGGGGCGGCGGCTGGTCGCCGGACCAGTTCCTGCGCTGGGACCGGCGCTATGCGGAGGACCGGCTGCGGTACGTCCTCGACCTCGGGCTGAACACGGTCCGGCTGGAAGGGCACATCGAGCCGGACGAGTTCTTCGACCTGACCGACCGGCTCGGCGTGCTCACGCTGCCGGGCTGGGAGTGCTGCGACAAGTGGGAGGGCCAGGTCAACGAGGACGGCTCCGGGGAGAAGTGGGACGCGGACGACCACGCGGTGGCGAAGGCGTCCATGGCCGCCGAGGCGGCCCGGTTGCGCTCCCACCCGAGCGTCATCTCCTTCCTGATCGGCAGCGACGCGGCACCGAACGCCACGATCGAGAAGAACTACCTGGACGCGCTGACAGCGGCCGACTGGCCCACCCCCGTCGTCCCGGCCGCCTCCGACAGCTCCTCGCCCGAGCTGGGCCGTTCGGGCATGAAGATGAGCGGCCCCTACGACTGGGTACCGCCCGCCTACTGGTACGCCAAGCGCGAGGGCGGCGCCACCGGCTTCAACTCCGAGACCAGCGCGGGCCCCAGCATCCCCACCCTGGACACGCTGCGCCGGATGATGACCCCCGCCGAGCTGGACACCCTGTGGAAGACCCCGGCGGCCAAGCAGTACCACCGCTCCCCGTCGGCGGTCTTCTCCACCCTCAAGCTCTACAACGACGCCCTCACCGCCCGCTACGGCGCCCCGGCCGGCCTCACCGACTACGTGCGCAAGGCGCAGCTCGCCCAGTACGAAAACGTCCGCGCCGAGTTCGAGGCGTACCGCCGCAACGCCCACGACGCCGGCAAGCCGGCCACCGGGATCGTGCACTGGATGCTGAACAGCGGCTGGACCTCGCTGCACTGGCA
This sequence comes from Streptomyces sp. SID1328, assembly GCF_009865595.1. NCBI lineage: Bacteria > Bacillati > Actinomycetota > Actinomycetes > Kitasatosporales > Streptomycetaceae > Streptomyces > Streptomyces sp. SID1328. The sequence goes on from NZ_WWKH01000112.1 coordinate 2,916, forward strand.
GCTCATGGACCGCTATCTCGACCAGAACGGCGCCTACTTCGGTGCCAAGAAGGCGGGCGAGCCACTGCACGTCCAGTACTCCTACGACGACCGCTCGGTGGTCGTCGTCAACGACCACCACTCCCCCGCCGCGGGCCTCACCGCGCGGGCCACCTTCTTCGACCCGGACGGCACCCCGCGCTACGACCGCACCCTGACCGGGCTGCGCGTCCCCGGCGCCGGCGCGCACGGCACCGCGTTCACACTGCCCGGGAAGCTCGGCGGCACCTCCCGGACCCACCTGCTGCGCCTGGTGCTCACCGGCCCCGACGGCCGGGAGGTGAGCCGGAACGTGTACTGGCTCTCCACCCGCCCCGACACCCTCGACTGGGCGCACAGCGACTGGTACTACACCCCGACGACCGCCTACGCCGACCTCAAGGGGCTCTCCGCCATGGCAAGGGTGCCGGTGTCGGCCACCGCCGCCACCCGCTCCTCGGGCGCACTGTCCACCACGACGGTGACCCTGCGCCGCACCGGCGGCGGCCGGACGCCCGCCCTGCTGACGGACGTCCATCTGGTCGACGCGAAGGGCCGGCCGGTACTGCCGGTGCGCTGGTCCGACAACCAGGCCGGGCTCTGGCCGGGCGAGTCGGTGACGATCAGCGGCACCTACCGCACGGCGGACCTGCGCGGCTCGGCACCACGGGTACGGGTCTCGGGGTGGAACACCCCGGAACGGACAGTCCCCGCCTCCTGAAATCCCGGCTCAGCCGCGTCGACCGCCGCCGCCACGGGCACTCTCCCGGTGCGGGTTCCCGGGGGCGGCGCCGCAGTGGAGTGACGCCGTCCGCAGCGGGCACATGGCACAGCAGCAGGGGCCGAGACCACTAGGGGTGGACATGGAGATTTCAGGACTCATCAGCGCCGTCGTCATCGGCATCGTGATCGGTGTGCTCGGGCGGCTGGTCGTGCCGGGACGCCAGCACATCGGCGTGATCGTCACCATCCTCGTCGGCATCGTGGCCGCCCTGCTGGGCACGGCCATCGCGGCGGCCCTGGGTGTCGCGGACACCAACGGGCCGGACTGGATCGAGTGGCTGATCCAGATCGCGCTGGCCGCGGTCGGCATCGCCGCGCTGGACCGGACGGTGGGCCGCCGCCGCTGACCCCCGGGGTCACCTCTTGTACA
>NZ_WWKH01000113.1:0-8595 GCF_009865595.1 Streptomyces sp. SID1328
ACCCCGCTCCAGCGGGCCCGCCGCTTCCTGCGCGGCGTGCGCGCGGCCGCCGCCCGGCGCGAGGCACCCGTCACCGCACTTCACCTCGGGGGAGAGAGCCGATGAACGACGTCATGGTGGACGTGCGCAGCGTCCACAAGAGCTTCGGCCCGCTGGAAGTCCTGCGCGGCGTCGACCTGACCGTACGGGCGGGCGAGGTCACCGTGATCCTCGGTCCCTCCGGCTCCGGCAAGTCCACCCTGCTGCGGACCATCAACCATCTGGAGAAGGTCGACAGCGGCTGGATCAGCATCGACGGCGAACTCATCGGCTACCGCCGCGCCGGGAACAAGCTGCACGAACTGAAGGAACGGGACGTTCTCGAACAGCGCACCCACATCGGGTTCGTGTTCCAGAACTTCAACCTGTTCCCGCACCTCACCGTGCTGGACAACCTCCTCGAAGCCCCCGTCTCCGCGCTGCGCCGCCCCAGGAAGGAGGCCGAGGCCACCGCGCGCCGCCTGCTGGACCGGGTCGGCCTCGCCGACAAGGCCGACGCCTACCCGCGCCAGCTCTCCGGCGGTCAGCAGCAGCGCGTCGCCATCGCCCGCGCGCTCGCCCTGGAGCCCAAGGTGCTCCTCTTCGACGAACCCACCTCCGCGCTCGACCCCGAGCTGGTCGGCGAGGTCCTGGACGTCATCAAGGACCTGGCCCGCACCGGCACCACCATGATCGTCGTCACCCACGAGATCGGGTTCGCCCGCGAGGTCGCCGACACCGTGGTCTTCATGGACGACGGCACCGTGGTCGAACAGGGGCCGCCCGCAGCCGTCCTGGACGACCCGCAGCGCGAACGCACCCGCGCCTTCCTCGCCAAGGTCCTCTGACCTTCCCAACTCCGCACAAGCACAAGGAGACTTACGCGTGTCCACCACCGCCCGCCGTATCGCCGCCCCCGCACTCGGCCTCGCCTCCGCCCTCGTCCTGGCCGCCTGCGCCAATCCCACCGACGGCGGCACGGCCGAGGTCGCGGCCGGCAAGGGCACCACCACGAAGATCAACCTCGGCCCGGACCAGCACCGGATCACCACGGCCCGGGTCGCCTCGATCGCCGCCGAGGTTCCGCAGAAGATCCGGAAGAGAGGCACCCTGGAGATCGTCGACTCCTCCAACTCGGCCGCGCCACTGGGCTTCCACGCCACCGACAACAAGACCGTGATCGGCGTCGAACCCGACCTCGCGTACCTCGTCGCCGGGGTGCTCGGACTCAAGCCGCACCTCAACACCGTCTCCTGGGAGAACATCTTCGTCGGCCTGGACAGCGCCAAGTACGACGTGGGCTTCAGCAACATCACGGTCACCGAGGAGCGCAAGGAGAAGTACGACTTCGCCACCTACCGGGAGGACAACCTCGGGTTCGCGGCGAAGAAGGGCAGCGGCCTGAAGGTCACCGGCCCCGCCGACCTCGCCGGACGGAACGTCGCCGTCTCCAGCGGCACCAATCAGGAGAAACTCCTGGTCGAGTGGAGCAAGGAGGACGAGAAGGCGGGCCGCGAGCCGATCCACATCAAGTACTACCAGGACGAGAGCGACACCTACCTCGCGCTCCGCTCCGGCCGCATCGACGTCTACGTCGGCCCCAACCCGACCGCCGCCTACCACGCGGCGACCACCGGACAGACCGAGGTCGTCGGCACCTACTCCGGCGCCGGCGCCACCCTCCAGGGCCTCATCGCGGCCACCACCAAGAAGGACAGCGGCCTCGCCAAGCCGCTCGCCGACGCCCTCAACCACGTGATCGAGAACGGCACTTACGCGAAGGTGCTGAAGCGCTGGGGGCTGTCCGACGAGGCCGTGACGAAGTCCGAGATCAACCCGCCCGGCCTGCCCAAGGCCGGGAAGTAGGCGAGGAGGACAGCATGACCCGCGAACTCCATCTCTCCGTCGCCCTCGGCAGCGCCGGGCCCCGCCCCGCCGCCCACTGGACCGGCCTGGTCCAGCTCGCCGAACTCGGCGCCCTCGACTTCGTCACCCTCGACGACTCCCTGGACCCCGCCGACGGGGACGGCCGCCTCGACGCCGTCGCCGTACTGGCCCACGCGGCCGCCCGCACCAGCCGCATCGGCCTCATCCCCACGGTCACCACCACCCACACCGAGCCCTTCCACACCTCCAGCGCCCTCGCCACCCTGGACTTCGTCAGCGAGGGCCGGGCCGGCTGGCTGGTCGACGTCTCCACCACCGAGGAAGCGGCCCGCGCCGTCGGCCGGCGTGACCCCGCGCCCGACGCCGAGCTGTGGGCGGAGGCGGCCGACGCCGCAGAGGTCGCCGCCCGGCTCTGGGACAGCTGGGAGGACGACGCCGAGATCCGGGACGCCGGCACCGGCCGCTTCATCGACCGCGACAAGCTGCACTACGCCGACTTCGACGGGCCGCACTTCTCGGTCCGGGGACCGTCCATCGTGCCCCGGCCACCGCAGGGGCGGCCACCCGTCGCGGTCGCACTCGACGCCCGAGGCCGCGACGCCCGATGGGAGCTGGCTGCCCACTACGCCGAGATCGTCCTGCTGGACGCCGACAGCCCGGCCACCGCCCGCGAGGCCCGTACCGAACTGCTGAGCCGGGCCGGCCGGGACGACCTGCGCGTGCTGATACGCGTCGGCGTCACCGAAACCCTGGACGCGCTGCCGGAGTTGCTCGCCGACTGGCACGCCGAGGCCGGTACGGACGGCTTCCACCTCGTCACCACCAGCCCCACGGAGGAACTGCCCGCCGTGATCCACGACGTCGTACCCGCCCTGCGCGCCCGCGGCCTCTTCCGGGCCACCCACACCGGGCGCACCCTGCGCGACCACCTCGGCCTGGCCCGCCCCGACAGCCGCTACGCCGTACGGACGGAGGCCGCGCTGTGAGCGCCTCGACTCCCGCAGGACGCAAGCAGGTTCACCTCGCCGCACACTTCCCCGGCGTCAACAGCACCACCGTGTGGCGCGACCCCGAATCCCGCAGCCAGATCGACTTCTCCTCCTTCCAGCACCTGGCCCGCACCGCCGAGCGCGGCCGGTTCGACTTCTTCTTCCTCGCCGAAGGACTGCGGCTGCGCGAACGCAAGGGCCGCATCCACGACTTGGACGTGGTGGGCCGCCCCGAGTCGCTGACCGTGCTGAACGCGCTCGCCGCCGTCACCGAGCACCTCGGACTGGCCGCCACCGTCAACGCCACCTTCAACGAGCCCTACGAACTCGCGCGCAGATTCGCCTCGCTGGACCACCTCTCCGGGGGCCGGGCCGCGTGGAACATCGTGACCTCCTCCGACGCGTTCACCGGGGAGAACTTCCGGCGCGGCGGCTACCTCGACCGCGCCGACCGCTACACCCGCGCCGCCGAGTTCGTGGAGGTGGCCCGCGCCCTGTGGGACTCCTGGCCCAGCGGCGGCACCCCGCGCACCGTCCGGCACAGCGGGCCCCAGTTCGACATCACCGCCCGCGCCACGCTGCCCCACTCGCCCCAGGTGCACCCCGTCCTCATCCAGGCCGGGGACTCCGACGAGGGCCGGGAGTTCGCCGCGCGCACCGCCGACATCGTCTTCAGCCGGCACGGCACCCTGGAGGCGGGCCGGGCCTTCCACGCCGACGTCAAGGGCCGCCTTGCCCGCTACGGGCGCACCCCCGACCAGCTCAAGATCCTGCCCGCCGCGACCGTCGTCCTCGGCGACAGCGAGGCCGACGCGCAGGAACGCGCCGCGCACATCCGGCGCCAGCAGGTCAGCCCGCAGACCGCCATCGCCACGCTGGAGAACGTCTGGGGCCGCGACCTCACCGGCTACGACCCCGACGGACCGCTCCCGGACGTGGAACCGGTACCGGACGGCGAACTCGCGCAGGGCTGGGCGCACATGGCCGACCGCTTCGGCATCGCGGCCCGCTGGCGGGCCCTCGCCGAGGAGAAGCACCTCTCCATCCGCGAGCTGGCCATCGAACTCACCGCCCGCCAGTCCTTCATCGGCACCCCCGGCTCGGTCGCCGCCGCCATGGACGAACACGTGCAGACCGACGCGGCCGACGGCTTCATCCTCGTACCCCACCTCACCCCCGGCGGGCTGGACGAGTTCGTCGACCGGGTCGTGCCGCTGCTCCAGGAGCGCGGCGTCCTGCGCACCGAGTACGAGGGGCGCACCCTGCGCGACCACCTCGGCCTCGGCCGCCCCGCGCCGCGCCAGGGGGAGTCCGTATGAGGTTCCAGGTCCTCACCATCGGCGGCCACGCACCGCACCCCCTGACCGGCGAACAGGTGCCCGCCGCCGACCGGTTGACCGAGATCGTGGAGACCGGTGTCGCCGCCGAGGAGCTGGGCTTCGACGCGTACGCGATCGGGGAGCGGCACGCCGGGCCCTTCCTCTCCTCCAGTCCCACCGTGCTGCTCGGCGCGCTCGCCGCCCGCACCTCCCGCATCCGGCTGCTCACCGGCGTCACGGTGCTCGCCATCCTCGACCCCGTCCGGGTCGCCGAGGACTACGCCACCCTGCACCAGCTCTCCCGCGGCCGCCTCGAACTCGTCATCGGCAAGGGCGCCGAGGCCGGCCACTTCGACCTCTTCGGCCTGGACGAGGGCCTCCAGTGGGACTACCAGGCCGAGAAGTACGAGCTGCTGCGCAGGCTCTGGCGCGAGGAGGACGTCACCTGGCAGGGCAAGTTCCGCCCGCCCCTGACCGGCGTCACCACCCTGCCGCGCCCCTACGAGGGCCGCCCGCCCCGCGTCTGGCACGGTTCCGCCACCAGCCTCAACTCCCCGGAGCTGGCCGCCCGGCACGGCGATCCGCTGTTCAGCGCCAACGCCATCCAGCCCCGCGAGGCGTACACCCGGCTCATCGGCCACTACCGGGAACGCTTCGCCGCCCACGGCCACGACCCGGCCGGCGCCTACGTCGGCGCGGGCTCCGGCGGCCTGTTCATCGCCCGCACCAGCCAGCAGGCCGTCGCCGAGTTCAAGGACTTCTACGAGGCCCGCGTCCGCCAGTCGTACAAGCCGCACCTGGCCGGGAAGCCGGGCTACAACACGCCGTTCCGCACGGTGGAGGAGGCCATCGCGGACGGGCCCCACCTGATCGGCAGCCCGCAGCAGGTCATCGACAAGATCCTCGGCTTCCACGCGGCCTACCGGCACGACCTGCAGTCCGTCACCGTCGACGGCTCCGGCCTCTCCCTGCCCCGGCAGATCGACCAGCTCCGCTGGTTCGCCGAGGAGATCGCGCCCGTGGTGCGGACGGAAGCGCCCACCACCCTGTGGCAGCAGGCGTAAGGGGGACCCGCCGGGACACCCCCTGGCTCCCCGCCCACCGAACTCCGCTTGAAAGGTCCCCCCCATGGCAACCGTCCTGTCCATCTCCGGCAGCCCCTCCGCCACCTCCCGCACCGGCCGTCTGCTGCGCCACCTGGACGAGCGGCTGAGCCGCCAGGGGCACCAGGTGGTCCCGCTGGACGTGCGCGGGCTGCCCGCCGACGCACTGCTCGGCGCCGATGTCAGGCACCCGGCCATCGCGGCCGCCGCCGAACTGGTCGACCGGGCCGACGGCGTCGTGATCGGCACCCCCGTGTACAAGGCCGCGTACTCCGGGCTGCTCAAGTCCTTCCTCGACCTGCTCCCGCAGTACGCGCTCACCGGCAAGACCGTGCTGCCGCTCGCCACCGGCGGTACCACGGCCCATGTCCTGGCCATCGACTACGCCCTGAGGCCGGTGCTCAGCTCCATGGGCGCGGCCCACATAGTCCAGGGCTGGTTCACCCTCGACAAGGACATAGTGGTGCGCGAGGACGGCACCCTGGCCGTCGCCCCCGGCACCGCCGAGGCGCTGGCTCAGATCACCGACCAGTTCTCCGTCGCCCTCGGCGGCCGCACCCTGCTGGCCGCGACCGGGTGACGGGTCGGCGCCCCCAAGGGGCCGCGCCCGCACGGGGGCCGGCGTCCGCTCAGCCCTTGCCCGCCAGCGCGCCGGTCAGCGTGCTGTGCAGGCGGGCGCTGCGCTCGTCCAGGCCGGTGATCTCGACCGTCGCGCCGCGCTCGGCGTACCGCGCCTCCACGGCGTCCAGCGCGGCGACGGACGAGGCGTCCCACACCTGGGCGGCGGACAGGTCGATCACCACCCGGCCGGGGTCGGTGGCGTAGGCGAAACGGTGCGCCAGGTCGTCGGCCGAGGCGAAGAACAGATTGCCGGTCACCCGGTACACCACCGTCGAGCCGTCCGGGTCCAGGACCGAGGTGACCTCGGCGGACCGGGCGACCCGGCGGGCGAACACCGTCAGGGCGACCAGCGAGCCGACCACCACACCGATCGCCAGGTTCTGGGTGGCCACCACGACCACCACCGTGAGCACCATGACCGCGATCTCCCCGGCCGGCATCCGCCGCAGCGTGCGCGGGGCGACGGAGTGCCAGTCGAAGGTCGCCACCGACACCATCACCATCACGGCGACCAGCGCGGCCATCGGGATCTTCGACACCACAGGTCCGAAGACGATGCACAGCACCATCAGAAACACCCCGGCCAGGAACGTCGACAGCCGGGTACGCGCACCCGACACCCGCACGTTGATCATGGTCTGCCCGATCATCGCGCAGCCGCCCATGCCGCCGAAGAAACCGGTGACGATGTTGGCGACGCCCTGCCCCACCGACTCCCGTGTCTTGGAGGAGCGGGTGTCGGTGATGTCGTCCACCAGCCGTGCCGTCATCAGCGACTCCATCAGCCCGACCAGCGCCATGGCCAGCGCGTACGGCGCGATCGTGGTCAGCGTGTCCAGGGTGAACGGCACGTCCGGAAGCCCCGGCACGGGCAGCGCCGAGGGCAGCGCGCCCCGGTCGCCCACGGTCGGCACCGCGATGCCCGCCGCCACGGTCACCGCGGTGAGCGCCACGATCGACACCAGCGGCGCCGGCACGGCCCGCGTGACCTTGGGAAAGAGCGCCAGCAGCGTCACCCCGGCCGCGAACAGCGGATACACCGGCCACGGTACCCCGGTCAGCTCCTTGAGCTGCGTCAGGAAGATCAGTACCGCCAGCGCGTTCACGAAGCCGACCATCACACTGCGCGGCACGAACCGCAGCAGCCGCGCCACCCCCAGCGCGCCCAGCACGATCTGGAGGACGCCCGCCAGGATCACCGTGGCGATCAGATACCCGAAGCCGTGCTCCCGGTTCATCGGGGCGATCACCAGAGCCACCGCGCCGGTCGCGGCGGAGATCATCGCCGGACGCCCGCCCACGAACGCGATGGTCACCGCCATGGTGAACGACGCGAACAGCCCGATGGCCGGGTCCACCCCGGCGATCACCGAGAACGAGATCGCCTCCGGGATCAGCGCCAGGGCGACCACCAGTCCGCCCAGCACCTCGGTTCGCAGCACCCTCGGATCGGACAACCAGGGCGGACGGCGGAAACGGCTCGGAAGCGCGGAGATGGTCAAGACGAGGGGTACCTGTCGGGCTCGGGCGCGCCCGGTACGGCTCCGGGGCACAAAGGGGACAGCCTATCGTGGCGGCCGTCCGGGCCGGGCCGGGCGGACCTGCGGGCCCGCTCCCGCCGGGGCATCATGAGTGGACCGAGGCAGCCCCCGGACCCCGAAGGCGGTGCCGACATGCCCGCAGCCACCCTCGCCGAGGTCGTCCACCACGCCGGCTGGAAGGTCATCCCGCTCGACCTCGCCGGCGTCACGGACCAGGCCGGATTCATGGACCGCGCCACCAAGGCCCTCGGCCTGCCCGAGTTCGCCGGCCGCAACTGGCAGGCGTTCCAGGACGCCTGCGGCGACATCGGCTGGGGCCCCGAGGTGCCGGGCCGCCTCCTCGTCGTCATCGGCTGGCGCGACTACGCCAAGGCCCAGCCCGAGGAGTGGGAGAGCGCCCAGCAGGTCCTCGAATCGCTCGCGGGGCGGCAGCAGAAGTACGACTCGACGCTCGCGGTGGTCCTGACGCTGGTCTGAGGTCTCAGTCCTCGACGAGAGCGGCGCCGGCGCTTTCCGTCGCTCAGGTCGGGCGCAAGCGTACGGGGTGTTGAGCAGGTACGGATCGCGCGGCATGTTTTCTTCTGATCGGGACGGACCGTTTTCTTTTCCCTCTGCTGCGGAAATTCACCGGCTTTATCGATCGGGCGTACGACGCCTCATACCAGAGCGGGACGCAGGCGGGGAGACTTTGTCAACTGGCCGCCGCACGTACCGCACAGGCAACTACGGTGAATTCCCGTCGGACAACTCAGGGCCCTTTTCTTTTCCCTTTTCTTTCCGACGCCAGGCCCGACGGACCAGTACGAGGACGCAGATGTCTCACCTCCGCGCACCGGCCGCCCGTGCCGACCGCCGAGAGGGCGGCCGGCACGGGAGACCGGTCGCCCGACCCGCTCCCGCACTGCCCGAGACGCTCATTCGGCCCCAGCTCATGCGGCTCGCCGTACTCCCGCCCGTCGCGGTCGCCCTCGCCGCCACCGCGGCCGTCGTGTTCACCGTTCGCTCCAGTGGCGCGCACACCGGCCTCGCCCTCTGGGCGGTGCTCGCTCTCACCGCCGTGGTCGCCGGGGCCGCCGTCGCTCTCGCCGCCGTGGCCGCCGACCGAGCCGCCCGCTCC
>NZ_WWKH01000114.1:0-3326 GCF_009865595.1 Streptomyces sp. SID1328
GCCCCGGCCCGGCCCTCGACCGCGCGGCCGGCCGCCTGGCCGCGCTCGGCGCCGACGTCCGTACGGTCGCCTTTGACGCGCTGGACCCGGAGTCCCACGAGGCGGTGCTCGGCAAGGTGTTCGCCGAGGGCGCCGTCGACATGGTGCTGCTCGCCTTCGGGGTCCTCGGGGACCAGGCACAGGACGAGCGGGAGCCGCTGCGCGCGGTCCGGGTCGCCGCCACCAACTACACCGGCGCGGTCTCTTCCGGTCTGGTCGCCGCCCGCGCCCTCCAGGACCAGGGCCACGGCTCGCTGGTGGTCCTCTCCTCGGTGGCCGCCGAACGCGCCCGCCGCTCGGACTTCATCTACGGCTCCAGCAAGGCCGGCCTGGACACCTTCGCGCAGGGCCTCGGCGACGCGCTGTACGGGACGGGCGTGCACGTGATGGTCGTACGCCCCGGCTTCGTGCGTACCGGCAGGACCGCCCATCTGGCGCCCGGACCGCTCTCCACCACCCCGGAGCAGGTGGCCGCCGCCGTCGAACTCGGCCTGCGCAGGGGCTCGGAGACGGTGTGGGTGCCCGGTGCGCTGCGCCCGGTGATGTCACTCCTGCGGCACGCGCCGCGCGCCCTGTTCCGCCGGCTGCCGGTCTGAAGGACGGGCGCTCAGCGGCTCGCGATGGGGTTGCGCTCGGCGGGCCCGCTCTGGCTGGGCACGACGTTGGCGCCGAAGGGGTAGTCGCGCAGCTTGCGCCACACCCCGTCCGCGCCCTGCTCGTACAGCGCGAACCCGGCGCACGGCCAGGCCGCCTCGAACCCGGCCAGCTCCTCGAAGGCGCGGTCCATGGCCGCCTCCTCGATGCCGTGCGCCACGGTGACGTGCGGGTGGTACGGGAACTGCAGCTCGCGCGGCACCGGCCCGGCCGGGTCCCGCACCTGCTGCTGGAGCTCCGTGCATTCCTCGGCGCCCTGCTCGACCCGGACGTAGACCACGGGCGACATCGGGCGGAAGGTGCCGGTGCCGGACAGCCGCATCGGGAAGGGGCGTCCGGCCGCCGCGACCTCGGCGAGGTGGGCGTCGACGGCAGCGAGGTCCGCCTCCTCGACCTCGGTCGGCGGAAGCAGGGTGATGTGCGTGGGGATGCTGAGCGCGGCGGCATCGCCGAAGCCCGCGCGCCGCTGCTGGAGCAGGCTGCCGTGAGGCTCCGGGACCGCGATCGACACGCCGATCGTTACGATCCCCACGTCGTCTCCTGTCGTCGCGTTCTGATCTGTGGGCCGTCCTCGCGTACGGCCGTCGGCTATCGACTGTACGGCCACGGGTGTCCGCAGGGCAGGCGCAACGGAAGTGATGTACGGCGCTCTGCCCCACCGGACATGCGTGCGGGTCGCACATCCGGGGGCGGCTGTGCGCCCCCGGACGCCCGGTCAGTGCCGGTCAGTGCTTCGCCGGCAGGAACCCGACCCGGTCGTACGCCAGCGCCAGGGTCTCGGCGGCCACCGCGCGGGCCTTCTCGGCACCCTTGGCGAGGATCGAGTCCAGCGTCTCGGTGTCCTCGAGGTACTGCTGGGTGCGCTCCCGGAAGGGGGTGACGAAGGCGACCATGATCTCGGCGAGGTCCGTCTTGAGGGCGCCGTACATCTTGCCCTCGTACTCCCGCTCCAGGTCCGCGACGGGCGTGCCGGTGAGGGTGGAGTGGATGGTGAGGAGGTTGCTCACGCCGGGCTTGTTCTCCCGGTCGAAGCGGATCACCGTGTCGGTGTCGGTGACCGCGCTCTTCACCTTCTTCGCCGTCGTCTTCGGGTCGTCCAGCAGGCTGACGACACCCTTGGGCGAGGCCGCCGACTTGCTCATCTTGACCGCCGGGTCCTGGAGGTCGTAGATCTTCGCCGTCTCCTTGAGGATGTACGGCCTGGGGCTGACGAAGGTCTCGCCGAAGCGGCCGTTGAAGCGGTCGGCCAGGTCGCGGGTCAGCTCGACGTGCTGGCGCTGGTCCTCACCGACCGGCACCTCGTCCGCGTGGTACAGCAGGATGTCCGCGACCTGGAGGATCGGGTACGTGAAGAGGCCGACGCTGGCCCGGTCGGCGCCCTGCTTGGCGGCCTTGTCCTTGAACTGGGTCATACGCGACGCCTCGCCGAAGCCGGTGAGGCAGTTCATGACCCAGGCGAGCTGGGCGTGCTCGGGCACGTGGCTCTGCACGAAGAGGGTGCAGCGGTCGGGGTCCAGACCGGCCGCGAGGAGCTGGGCCGCGGCGAGGCGGGTGTTGGCGCGGAGGTCCTTCGGGTCCTGCGGGAGCGTGATCGCGTGCAGGTCGACGACCATGTAGAACGCGTCGTGCGTCTCCTGGAGGGCCACCCACTGGCGGACGGCACCGAGGTAGTTGCCGAGGTGGAACGAGCCTGCGGTGGGCTGGATGCCGGAGAGTACGCGAGGCTTCTTCTCAGCGGTGAGCTTTTCAGCGGTGGGCTTTTCAGCGGGGGCCATGGTGCCCATTCTTCCAGAGGTGGAGGTGGGTCCCGTGACTAGGTGGGCCGGGTGCGGGGCGCGGGGGGCTGCGGCGCCGTCGTGGCTTGTCGCGCAGTTCCCCGCGCCCCTGAGGTCGGTGCACCTCGCCCCTGTTGATCAGGTCAGGTCGATTTCCGGGTAGAGGGGGAAGGCTGCCACCAGGTCCGTCGCTCGCTGCGCGATTTCGTCCGCCGTCTTCCGGTCCAGGACGTGCTGGGCCTTCGAGGGGGCGCCGGACTTCGTGGTGCCGGGTTCCGTGGTCGCCAGGACCCGGTCGATCAGGCCGGCCACCTCGTCCATCTCGGCCGTGCCCAGGCCGCGGGTGGTCAGGGCGGGGGTGCCGATGCGGATGCCGGAGGTGTACCAGGCGCCGTTGGGGTCCGCGGGGATGGCGTTGCGGTTGGTGACGATGCCGGAGTCGAGGAGGGCGGCCTCGGCCTGGCGGCCGGTGAGGCCGTAGGAGGCGGCGACGTCGATCAGGTTGAGGTGGTTGTCGGTGCCGCCCGTGACGAGGGTGGCGCCGCGCTTCATCAGGCCCTCCGCGAGCGCGCGGGAGTTGTCGACGACGCGCTGGGCGTAGTCCTGGAAGGAGGGCCGGCGGGCCTCGGCCAGGGCGACCGCCTTGGCGGCCATGACGTGCGGGAGCGGGCCGCCGAGCACCATCGGGCAGCCCCGGTCGACCTGGTCCTTCAGGGAGTCGTCGCACAGGACCATGCCGCCGCGGGGGCCGCGCAGCGACTTGTGGGTGGTGGTGGTGACGATCTGGGCGTGCGGCACCGGGTCGAAGTCGCCGGTGAGCACCTTGCCCGCGACCAGACCGGCGAAGTGCGCCATGTC
>NZ_WWKH01000115.1:0-26958 GCF_009865595.1 Streptomyces sp. SID1328
GAGTCGGCCGGGCCGGAGCGGCAGACAGAAGGCGAGCCGGCCGCCCCGGAGCACGCAGAGGCCGCGTCCGAGCCGGAGCCGCACCCGGAGGGCGAGTCGGCCGGGCCGGAGCGGCAGACAGAAGACCAGGACGACAAGCCCGCGCCGGGCCGGCAGGCCGAAGCCGAGCCCAAGGACGAGAAGCCCGGTACCCCGCCCCCTTCCGTCTTCGACACCGAAGTCCCTGCGCCCTCCCTCGACCCCGAGACGGACGCCGCGATCCCCGACACCGTCCCCGATGGTCTGGAGGTCCGCGCCGAACCCCCCGCCGAGGCCGCCCACGCCCGGCGGACGATGATCGGCCGCAGCGCGGAGGAGGTCGACCACGCCCCGCCCCGCGGCCGCTACGCCCCCGTACCCGCCCCCCAGACGGTCACCGCCAACCCGGCCCTCCGCTGGGCCGCCCCGGCGGCAGCGGTGGCGGTCGCGTCGGCGATCGTGGTCGTGAGAGCCCTCCGCAAGCGCCACTGAGCACCACCCCGCCCCATCCCCGGAGGGACCAGTAGGGTCGGCAGCGTGAGTAACGGAGAGATCACGTTGGCCGCGGGTGACGCGGAGGTACGGGTGCTGCCCGGTAATGGCGGGCGGATCGGAGGGCTGCGCGTCGGTGGGACGGAGTTGTTGCGGCAGGGGGAGCGGTTCGGGTGTTTCCCGATGGTGCCCTGGTGCGGGCGGATCAGGGACGGGCAGTTCCTGGACGGCGGGGTCGTACGGCAGATGCCGCTCAACTCCCCGCCGCACGCCATCCACGGCACCGCCCGCGACGGTGCCTGGCGCACCGCGCGCAAGTCGGCCGACGAGGCGGTGCTGACGTACGAACTGACCGACCCCTGGCCGCACTCCGGCAGGATCACGCAGATCGTGAGCCTCGGTGAGGACAGCCTGACGCTGAGCATGTCCGTGGAGACGTACGAGGATTCGTTCCCGGCGCAGATCGGCTGGCACCCCTGGTTCAACCGGAACCTCGGCGGCGAGAACGTGACGATCGACTTCCACCCGGCGTGGCAGGAGGAGCGCGGCGAGGACCACCTGCCCACCGGCAACCGTATCGAGCCGAAGCCCGGCCCCTGGGACGACTGCTTCGGCATGCCCGACGGAGTCGACGTGCGCCTGACCTGGCCCGGCCAGCTCGAACTCAAGGTGGCCAGCCGCGAACAATGGGCGGTCGTCTACGACGAGCAGGACGCCGCCGTGTGCGTGGAGCCCCAGACCGGCCCGCCCAACGGCCTGAACACCGCCCAGCGCCTGGTCACCCCCCTGGAGCCGCTGGAGGCGTCCACCACCTGGACCTGGCGCCGCCTCTAAGCTGGGCAGTATGACGACGGACGTGAACGAAGTAATGCCGTCAGGCACACGTGGCGAACTGCTCCAGCAGATCAAGGACAAGGCCGTGGTGCACGGCAAGGTGACCCTCTCCTCGGGTCTGGAGGCCGACTACTACGTCGACCTGCGCCGCATCACCCTGGACGGTGAGGCCGCCCCCCTGGTCGGCCAGGTGCTGCTGGACCTCACCGCCGACCTGGACTTCGACGCGGTCGGCGGTCTCACCATGGGCGCCGACCCGGTGGCCGCCGCCATGCTGCACGCGGCCGCCGCGCGCGGGCAGCGGCTCGACGCGTTCGTGGTCCGCAAGGCCGCGAAGGCACACGGCCTCCAGCGCCGGGTCGAGGGCCCGGACATCACGGGCCGCCGGGTGCTGGTCGTCGAGGACACCTCCACCACCGGCGGTTCGCCGCTGACGGCGGTGGAGGCGGTACGGGAGGCCGGCGCGGAGGTCGTCGGCGTCGCCACGATCGTGGACCGGGCGACCGGCGCCGCGGAGAAGATCGAGGCCGGGGCGGGCGTTCCGTACCGGTTCGCCTTCTCGAAGGATGAACTGGGGCTGGACTGACGGTCCGCTTGGGGCTGGACTTCTCCCGGCCGCCAGACCGTCCGGCAGGGCAGGTCTGGAAAGATGGGGCCGACGCCGTTGTCGCCCCCCAGGGTCCAGGTCAGGGCCGCATATCGCAGAACGCCAACCCGCAACACGAGGAGCGGACAGATGCCCATCGCAACTCCCGAGGTCTACAACGAGATGCTCGACCGGGCGAAGGCAGGCAAGTTCGCCTACCCGGCCATCAACGTCACCTCCAGCCAGACCCTGAACGCGGCCCTGCGCGGCTTCGCGGAGGCGGAGAGCGACGGCATCGTCCAGATCTCGACCGGCGGCGCGGAGTTCCTCGGCGGCCAGTACAACAAGGACATGGTGACCGGCGCGGTCGCGCTCGCGGAGTTCGCGCACGTCGTCGCCGAGAAGTACCCGGTCAACATCGCGCTGCACACCGACCACTGCCCCAAGGACAAGCTGGACGGTTACGTACGTCCGCTGCTCGCGCTGTCCGAGGAGCGCGTGAAGGCCGGGCGCAACCCGCTGTTCCAGTCGCACATGTGGGACGGCTCCGCCGAGACCCTCGCGGACAACCTGGCGATCGCCCAGGAGCTGCTGGAGCAGGCCCGCCGCGCGAAGATCATCCTCGAGGTCGAGATCACCCCGACCGGCGGTGAGGAGGACGGCGTCTCGCACGAGATCAACGACTCCCTCTACACCACGGTCGAGGACGCGATCCGTACCGCCGAGGCGCTGGGCCTGGGCGAGAAGGGCCGCTACCTGCTGGCCGCGTCCTTCGGCAACGTGCACGGCGTGTACAAGCCGGGCAACGTGGTGCTCCGCCCGGAGCTGCTGAAGGAGCTGAACGACGGGGTCGCCGCGAAGTTCGGCAAGCAGTCGCCGTTCGACTTCGTCTTCCACGGCGGTTCCGGTTCCTCCGAGGAGGAGATCCGTACCGCGCTGGAGAACGGCGTCGTGAAGATGAACATCGACACGGACACCCAGTACGCCTTCACCCGTCCGGTCGCCGACCACATGTTCCGTCACTACGACGGCGTGCTGAAGGTCGACGGCGAGGTCGGTGACAAGAAGCAGTACGACCCGCGCACCTGGGGCAAGCTGTCCGAGGCGGGCATGGCGGCGCGTGTCGTGACCGCCGCGAACAACCTGCGGTCGGCGGGCAACAAGATGAAGTGACCCTCCGCGGTCTCCCCCAGGGGGCCCGGCACCCTGTTTGCGCAGGGGCCGGGCCCCCTGGGGGTATCCGGGGTATACCTGGGGGCATGCCCGATGTCCGGCTGGCGTCCCCCAAGGGCCGGTGGATTCTGCTGACCACCGTGCTCGGTTCCAGCATGGCCCTGCTGGACTCGACCGTCGTCAACGTCGCGCTGCCCCGCATCGGCCGCGATCTCGACGCGAGCCTCGCGGCGCTCCAGTGGACGGTCAACGCGTACATGGTGACGCTGGCGGGCCTGATCCTGCTGGGCGGTTCGCTGGGGGACCGGTACGGGCGACGCAAGGTCTTCGTCATCGGGGTGATCTGGTTCGCGGCGGCCTCGCTGATGTGCGGGCTGGCCCCCGACCCGAACGTGCTGATCATCGCCCGCGCCCTCCAGGGCGTGGGCGGGGCGCTGCTCACGCCGGGGTCGCTCGCGCTGATCCAGGCGTCCTTCCACCCCGACGACCGCAGCCGCGCGGTGGGGCTGTGGTCCGGGTTCGGCGGGGTCGGGGCGGCGATCGGGCCGTTCCTGGGCGGCTGGCTGGTGGAGGGTCCCGGCTGGCGCTGGGTCTTCCTGCTGAACGTGCCGCTCGCCCTGATCTGCGTACCGGTGGCGCTGCGGCACGTACCCGAGTCGGACGCGGGGCCCGCGCGCGGGCGGTTCGACGTGCTCGGGGCGGTGCTGGGCGCGGTGGCGCTGGCGCTGCTGACGTACGCGCTGATCGAGGCCCGCTCCGCGTCCGTCGCGGTGTGGGTGACGGCGGTGACGGGCGTGGTGGCGGCGGTGGCCTTCGTGTACGTCGAGCGCCACCGGCCGAACCCGATGCTCCCGCCGGACATCTTCGCCTCGCGGCAGTTCACCGCGGTCAACCTGGTCACGCTGTGCGTGTACGCGGCCTTCGGCGGCTTCTTCTTCCTGACGGCGCTGCAGCTCCAGGTGGTGGCGGGCTACTCCCCCCTGGCGGCGGGTACGGCCCTGCTCCCGCCGACGATCCTGATGCTGTTGTTCTCCTCCCGCTCTGGCGCCCTCGCGGACCGCACGGGCCCCCGCCTCCCCCTGACGGTCGGCCCCCTCCTCTGCGCGGCAGCGATGCTCCTGATGCTCCGCGTGGGCCCCGACGCGAACTACCCGACGGACGTCCTCCCCGCGCTGCTCGTCATGGGCACGGGGATGGTCACCCTGGTGGCGCCCCTGACGGCGACGGTCCTCGCCTCGGTGGAGACCGCCCGGGCGGGCCTGGCGAGCGGCATCAACAACGCGGCGGCGCGGGCGGCGGGCCTGGTGGCGGTGGCGGCCCTGCCCCTCCTGACGGGCATGGGCCCGGAGGCCTACCGACTTCCGGCGGCCTTCAACACGTCCTTCGACAAGGCGATGCCCATCTGCGCGGGAGTCCTGGTCCTGGCCTCAGTCCTCTCCGCCACCCTGATCCGCCACCGTCCCACCCCGGACTGCCCCCACCCGGAATGCAGAACCCACGGCAGCATCACGACCCCACCCCTGGAAACGGGAGAGGCGGAGCCGGCTTCGAGGGGGTGAGCGGACTCGCCCCCTCCGCCGGCCCGGCAGAACTCAGCGCCGCAGCTCCGCGTAAGCCTCCTCGCTGCTGTCCTGGAGGAACTGCCAGCAGCGGTCCGCCTCCTCCTTCTCGTCGATCGCGTCGGCCGCGCGGGCGAGGGCGGCGAGGCAGCGGAGGAAGCCTCGGTTGGGGCGGTGGGACCAGGGGATGGGGCCGTGGCCCTTCCAGCCGGCGCGGCGCAGGGCGTCGAGGCCGCGGTGGTAGCCGGTGCGGGCGTAGGCGTACGACTCGACCACGCGGCCGGCCTCGAAGGCCTCGTCCGCGAGCATCGCCCAGGCCAGGGAGAACGTGGGGTACTTCGCCACGACCTCGGCCGGGGCCAGGGCGTCCTCGTCCAGCAGGCGGTACGCCTCTTCGTTCTCGGGCAGGTGCGTCGGGTCCGGGCCGCCGAGCAGGTTCTTGTGCGTAGTCATGGTTGAAGTCTGCCACCAGGGCCTGTCCGGGCTCGGGGGAGCCGCCCCGGCGGGCCGGGACCCGCCCCCGCCTTGCCGTATCCCATGGGATTGCGGAGGATTCGGTCTGGGGACCGGGGCCCCCGTGCCGGCATCGGCAGGGGCGGACCGCTACCCGGAGTTCAACACAGGAGACAGCGATGTCCCATCAGGCTCACCCCCCTTCCCAGGCCGCCGAAGAGGCCGCTGAGCCCGAGACCCCGCATCTTGACTTCGCCGGCACGACGCCGTACGAGGACTACGTCCGGGCCGACGTGCTCACGCACCTCCAGCACACCCTCTCCGACGACCCCGGAGAGATGGTCTTCCTGGTCACGACCCAGGTCATGGAGCTGTGGTTCACGGTGATCACGCACGAGTGGGAGACCGCCGCGAAGGCGCTCCGCTCGGACGACGTGCCCACCGCGATCGCCGCGCTGAAGCGTTCCGTGCGCGAGCTGGACGCGCTGAACGCCTCCTGGCGTCCGCTGGCCCAGCTCACCCCGGCCCAGTTCAACTCGTACCGGTCCGCCCTGGGGGAGGGCTCGGGTTTCCAGTCGGCGATGTACCGCCGCATGGAGTTCCTGCTCGGCGACAAGTCCGCGTCGATGCTCGTCCCGCACCGCGGCACCCCCCGCACGTACGCCGAGCTGGAGAAGGCGCTGTGCGAGCCGAGCCTGTACGACGAGGCGGTACGCCTGCTCGCCCGCCGCGGCCACGCGATCCCCGCCGAGGTGCTGAACCGGGACGTGTCCCAGCGGTACGAGCCCGTCGACGCGGTCGAGGCCGCGTGGGCGGCGGTGTACTCCGGTGACCCCGACACCGACCTCGCCCGCCTCGGGGAAGCGCTTACGAACGTCGCCGAACTGGTGTGGCGATGGCGCAACGACCACCTCGTGGCGACCCGCCGCGCGATGGGCTCGAAGGCCGGCACCGGCGGCTCCGCCGGCGTGGCCTGGCTGGAGAAGCGGGCCCGCAAGAACGTGTTCCCCGAGCTGTGGACGGCGAGGTCCCATGTCTGACCGTACGGAACTGGCGCTGCGGGCCAAGGAGCTGGACGCGGCCGACGCGCTCGCCGGACTGCGCGACCGGTTCGTCCTCGACGAGGGCGTGTACCTGGACGGCAACTCGCTCGGTGCGCTCCCCGCGCACGTACCCGACCGGATGCGGGACGTACTGGCCCGCCAGTGGGGCGGGTTGCGCATCCGCTCCTGGGACGAGTCGGGCTGGTGGACCGCCCCGGAGCGGATCGGGGACCGGATCGCTCCGCTGATCGGCGCCGGTCCGGGCCAGGTCGTGGTGGGCGACTCGACAAGCGTCAACGTGTACAAGGCACTTGTGGCCGCCGTACGGATGGCGGGGGAGGGCCGCGACGAGATCCTGGTCGACGCGACGACCTTCCCCACGGACGGCTACATCGCCGGCTCGGCGGCGCGAATGACGGGTTGTGAGCTGCGCGCCCTGACCCCCGCCGAGATCCCCGCCGCCCTCGGCCCCCGCACGGCCGCGGTCCTGCTGAACCACGTCGACTACCGCACCGGCCGCCTGCACGACCTGCCCGCGCTGACGGCGGCCGTTCACGACGCCGGCGCGCCGGTCGTCTGGGACCTGTGCCACAGTGCGGGCGCGCTGCCGGTCGGGCTGGACGCGCACGGGGTGGACCTGGCGGTCGGCTGCACCTACAAGTACCTGAACGGCGGCCCCGGTTCGCCCGCGTACCTGTACGTCCGAGGCGACCTCCAGGACCGTTTCGACTCGCCCCTGCCGGGCTGGAACTCGCACGCCGAACCCTTCGGGATGAACTCCGAGTACACCCCGGTGCCGGGCGCGCGGCGCGGGCGGGTCGGCACCCCGGACATCCTCTCCATGCTGGCGCTCGAAGCGGCGCTGGAGGTGTGGGACGGGGTCTCGGTGGACGCCGTACGGGCGAAGTCGCTGACCCTGACCGACTTCTTCCTGGACTGCGTGACCGCGTACACCGAGCCCGGCCGGGTGGAGTGCGTGACCCCGCTGCGGCACGAGGAGCGGGGCAGCCAGGTCGCGCTGCGCTGCGCGGACGCCGGTGACGTGATGAAACGGCTGATCGACCGGGGCGTGGTGGGCGACTTCCGCCACCCGGACGTGCTGCGCTTCGGCTTCACCCCGCTGTACGTGGGTTTCGCGGACGCGGAGCGGGCGGCGCGGGTGCTGGGAGAGGTGCTGGCGTAGGCGCGGGAACGGGGCGCCGGGGGGCTGTGCGGAGGGACGAACTCCGCGCAGCCCCCTTCTGCCTCACCCTGGGTGACATCCCCGTGTCCGCGCACGTCACGGGCCTGATACCGTCCCGGCCAACGGCCGAATCCCCACGCTGGCCCTGGTCCGCCAAAACCCTTACACAGCTGGAAGGTTGGAGCATGCCGGAGGACGCAAGCGCAGCCCGTGCCGCCGCCGAGGAGGAGTCGGCGTTCTCCCATCCGCCCGTCGACCCCGACGCGAGCGCCCCCTACGGGGACCACCCCGACCAGGTGATCGACTTCTACGCCCCGCGCACCGGTACGGCGTCCGCGCCGCTGGTCGTGGTCCTGCACGGCGGGGCGTGGCGGGCGCGGTACGACCGGCGGCACATCACGCCGTTCGCGGACTTCCTGGCGCGGCGCGGTTTCGCCGTGGCGAACGTGGAGTACCGGCGCGGCGGGCCCGGCATCCCGGCACAGAGCACGGGTGGCGAACCGGCCGTGCCTCCGGCGGGCCGGTGGCCGGAGACCTTCGACGACGTCGCCGCCGCGCTGGACGCGCTGCCGGACCTGGCCCGCGAGGCGCTGCCCAGCGCGGACGCCCGGCGCATGGTCCTCACCGGGCACTCGGCGGGCGGGCACCTCGCGCTGTGGGCGGCCGCGCGGCACGTCCTCCCGGCGGACTCGCCCTGGCGTACGGACCGGCCGGCGCCCCTGCGCGGGGTCGTCGCGCTGGCGCCGATAGCGGATCTGGGGCTGGCGGAGAAGCTGGAGGTCTGCGAGGGGGCGGTAGGCCAGCTCCTCGGAGGACAGCACTTGTCCGCGGAGCGCGCCCCGCACGCGGACCCCGCCCTGCTCCTCCCGACCGGTATCGCCACGACCCTGGTGCAGGGCCGTACCGACCGGGATGTCCCCTACGAGGTGGCGGAGTCCTTCGCGGACGCGGCGGCCAGGGCCGGGGAGGTCGTGGGGGTGACGCTGCTGGAGGACGTCGGCCACTTCCCGCTGATCGACCCTGCGGCGGACGCGGCCGCGGTGGTGGCGGAGGAGATCGCCCAACTTGCCTTCTAGGGCTATGCCTTGGCCGGGTCCTCGCCGGGCCGCTTGACCAGGCGGTCGCCGACGGCCAGGGACTTCCAGAGCTGCCGGCCGATCCGCACCTTCGTGGACGCGCCGTCGTTCAGGCGGAGTTCGGCGAAGTGGTACATGTTCGCGCCGTCGAGCATGCCGCGCGACTTGTCGGTGACGACGCCTTCCCAGGCGTCGTCCTGTCCGGGTTTGCGGGATTTGAACATGGGACGAGTCTAGGAAGGCGGGGTCCCCGGGGGCAGTGCCCAGGGGCATGTCCTGCGGATGACACATGTCATCTACCCCGGTGGGGCCCGCACGCACTAGCGTCCCCCCATGGGCACCACCTTCGACCCCTGGTCACCGGAGTTCCTCGCCGACCCCTACCCGGCCTACGCCGGGCTGCGGGGGCGCGGGCGGGTGATCCGGTACGAGCCGACGGACCAGTGGCTGGTGCCGCACCACGCCGACGTGTCGGCGCTGCTGCGGGACCGGCGGCTGGGGCGCACGTACCAGCACCGTTTCACCCACGAGGACTTCGGCCGTACCGCGCCGCCTCCTGAGCACGAGCCGTTCCACACGCTCAACGATCACGGCATGCTCGACCTGGAGCCGCCGGACCACACCCGCATCCGGCGCCTGGTCTCCAAGGCGTTCACCCCGCGCACCGTGGAGCGGCTGCGGGGGTACGTGCACGGGCTGGCGGACTCCCTGGTGGCCGGCCTGGTCGCGGCGGGCGGAGGTGATCTCCTCGCGGACGTGGCGGAACCCCTCCCGGTCGCGGTGATCGCGGAACTCCTGGGCATCCCGGAGGGGGACCGGGGGCCACTGCGGCCCTGGTCGGCGGACATCTGCGGGATGTACGAGCTGAATCCGTCGCCGGACGTGGCGGCGCGGGCGGTACGGGCGTCGGTGGAGTTCTCGGAGTACCTGAGGGGTCTCATCGCGGCGCGCCGGGCGGCCCCCGGGGACGACCTGATCTCGGCCCTGATCGCGGCCCACGACGAGGGCGACCGGCTCACCGAGCAGGAGATGATCTCGACGGCGGTGCTGTTGCTGAACGCGGGCCACGAGGCGACGGTGAACGCCACGACGAACGGCTGGCTGGCGCTGTTCGAGCACCCCGATCAACTGGCGGCTCTCCGCTCCGACCTGGATCTGATCCCCACGGCGGTGGAGGAGCTGCTCCGCTACGACACCCCGCTCCAGCTCTTCGAACGCTGGGTCCTGGACGACATCGAGCTGGCCGGCACGGTGATCCCACGTGGCGCGGAACTGGCCCTCCTCTTCGGCTCGGCCAACCACGACGAGGCGGTCTTCGACGACCCGACGAGCCTGAATCTGACCCGTAAGGACAACCCCCACATCTCCTTCAGCGCAGGCACCCACTACTGCATCGGCGCCCCCCTGGCCCGCCTGGAGCTGGGGGCGTCCATGAGGGCTCTGCTGACCCTGGCCCCCACCCTGACCCTGGCCACCGAGCCGGCCCGCAAGCCGGGCTTCGTGATGCGGGGGCTGGAGGAACTGAAGGTGACCGTCGCCTGAGGCGTTCCGGGGAGTCAGAGGTCGTTGAACGGGTCGGCGTAGGCGAAGGCGCCCCGCAGCGCCGGGGCGTACGTGCTCAGGGTGCGGACCTGGAAGTACTCGCCCCAGCCGGGATCGGGAGGGGTGATGCCGTACTCCGTGCTCGCCCGGAAGCCGAAGCGGTGGTAGTACGCGGGGTTGCCGAGCAGGGCGACGAGGGGTTCGCCGGTCGCGTCCGCCGCGTCCAGTACCGAGTGGACGAGCGCCAGGCCGACGCCACGGTGCTGGTGCGCCGGGTGCACGCTGAGCGGGCCGAGTCCGAGGACCGGGTGGGCTTCGACGTGCCCGCGCGTGCAGACGACGTGCCCGATGATCTCCCCCTGGTCATCGGCCGCGACCATCGACAGCTCCGGAAGCCAGGCCCCGCAGGTCCGCAACTGATCGAGGAGGCCGGCCTCCACGGGGTCCGGCGACTCCGGCTTGGCGAACGCGGCGGTGGTGACCGCCCGTACGGCGGGTTTGTCGGCAGGCGCTTCTCGTCGGATCAGCATCGGCACAGTCTTGGCGACTCGACGGCAGCCCCGCAAAGGGATTTGTGCTGCCGACCCGCCGCCGCACATTTCACTCCTACGAGTCGGGCGTCAGGCTGACGTCGATGTTTCCGCCGCCGGTGCGGATGGTGACGTGGTGGGGGGAGGCGGGGTCGGTGGGGACGGAGACGGTGTTGCGGCCGCCGCTGGTGGTGGCGTCGACGGCGTAGGGGGTGCGGGGGAGGGCGACCTTGACGTTGCCGCCGCCCGTTTCCGCGGTGAGGTTGGCTGGGGGCTTCTTCAGGGACGCCTCGATGTTTCCGCCGTCCGTCCGGGCGGAGAGGGTCTTGGGGGCGGTGTCCGTCACGCGTACGTTTCCGCCGCCCGTCCGTGCCGTCATCGCGCCGTCGACCTCGCGGACGGTGATGTTGCCGCCCTCCGTGTCCAGGGTCAGGGTCGTGCCGGGGGGTACGGAGACGGTGTAGTTCACGCCGCAGTCGTCGCAACGGGGGGCGGTGAGCGTGAGGCGGCCGTTGCTCACGGAGTGCTCGGTACGGGGCTTGTCGTCGGCGTACCGGATCTTCTCCGTGACCTGCGCGCCGGTGCCCTCACCAGGCACGACGTCGATGTTGCCGCCCTTGGTCGTCACGCTCAGCGCGGTCACCTTCGCGTCGATCCCGTACTGGGCCGTCGCCGACTTGTCCTGCACGGCACACCCACCGAGCGCGACCCCCACCACGACCGTCCCGGCCACCAACAGCTTCGTCTTCATACGTCCCCCCGAATTGCGCCGTCCCCCCACAGGTAGCAGCCCGCGCCCACCACCGAGGAGCAACGGCTTGATCCCACCGCCCAGAATGACGGAAACCGGTGAGTCGGGGCCCGCCCCCGCCGACCTGCGCGGATCCACCCCCACACGAGGGAGGCCCCGCCCCTGCCGGAACGTCGCCCGTATGTGATCTCAGCCCGCCACGTCCCGGCGGCGCAGGCCCGCGAGGCCCGCGCCCGTCAGTAGCACCGTCAGCCCGAGCAGTGCTGCGACCGGGCCCCACTGCATCTGCGCTCCCGGCAGCTTCGGCAGGTGGTCGTACGGGGAGACCGCCAGCAGCCAGGCCGGGGCGTCCAGGGCCGGGCCGACCCAGCCGATCAGCAGGACCGCCCCCGCCACAGCCCATCCCGCCACCGCCGCCCGGGGGACGAACCCGTAGAGCAGCACCGTCACCGCCCCGAGCGTCCACGCGGCCGGTACCTGGAGGAGGCACGCCCCCACCACCGTGCCGGGGCGGGACCCGTACCCCGTCCAGAAGCCCAGCCCCGCGAGCAGCATCAGGACACCCACACCGCCGAAGGCGACGGCCAGGTGACCCCCCGCCCAGCGGAGACGGCTCACCGCGCAGCCCAGCAGGGGTTCCGCTCGGCCCGACGACTCCTCCGCCGAGAGTCGGAGCACCGCCGAGACCACGTACAGCGCGGCCACCAGGCCCAGCATACTGATCATCGCGGAGAGGAACGTGTCCGTGACCCCCGCGCGGCCCCCCATCCGCTCCAGGACCGCACGTGCACCCGAGTTGCCCGACACCAGGTCCGCCGCCCCCTCCGTCAGGCTGCCGTAGACCACGCCGGCCAGGAAGAAGCCGATGCTCCAGCCCAGCAACGCGCTCCGCTGAAGGCGCCAGGCCAGGGCGCCCGCGCTGCCCAGGCGGCCCACAGCCGGGCCCGGCCGGGTGGGGAGGAAGCTCATGCCCAGGTCCCGGCGGCCGGCCAGAAAGTAGGCCAGCGCACCCTGGAGCACGCAGGCAAGGGCCAACAGCCCCAGCACCCACCACCGTTCCCCCGCGAACGCCCGCACCTTCTCCAGCCACCCCAGCGGCGACAGCCAGGTCAGCCAGGAAGACCCCGAGTCGCCCGCCGCACGGAGCACGAACGCCGCCCCCAGCAACCCCGACGTCAGCCCCCGCGCCAGCCGCGCGCTCTGCGTGAGCTGTGCCGCCACCGCCGCCGCCGACGCGAAGACCAGCCCGACCAAGCCGACGGCCGGCGCCAGGGCAAGCGCACCCGACACCCCCAGGGGGGCGAGCCCGGCGAAAAGCACAACCGCCAGCACCCCGTTCGCAGCCAAGGACGCCAGCAGCGCGGAACTCAGCGGCGCCCGCCGTCCCACCGCCCCCGAGGCGATGACCTCAAGCCGTCCGCTCTCCTCCTCGTCCCGTGTGTGCCGGATGACGATCAGCAGGCTCATCACGGCGGCCAGCAGCCCCGCGTACACCCCGACCCGCCATGCGGTCAGGCCCCCTAGGGAATCGTCCAGTACGGGCCCTGTCAGGGCTCGCAGGGAGGCGTTGCCGGCCATCTGTGAACGCAGGGCGGCACGTTCCGCCTCCGTGGCGTACAGCCCCCTGAGGGTCCCCGGCATCGACAGCACCATCAGGGTGTTCACCCCGATCCACACCGGGATCAGCACCCGGTCCCGCCGCAGCGCGAAGCGGAACAGCACCCCCGTCCCCACGAGCGCGCTCATCAGACAGCCACCTCCACGGCACCCTCGTAGTGCCGCAGGAACAACTCCTCCAGCGTCGGCGGAGCACACGTCAGCGACCGCACCCCGGCTGCGCTCAACACCCGCAGCACCGCGTCGAGTTCAGCCGTGTCCACCTGAAGCCGCACCCGAGGTCCCCGCACCTCCAGGTCGTGCACCCCGGCCAGCCCGTCCAAGGCCACCGCCGAAGACACCTCCGCCCGCACACTCGTCCGCGTCAGATGCCGCAGCTGCGCGAGCGACCCGCTCTCCACCGTCCGCCCCTTCCGCACGATGCTGACCCGGTCGCATAGGGACTCCACCTCGCTGAGGATGTGCGAGGAGAGCAGGACGGTACGGCCCCGCTCCCGCTCCTCCCGGACACAACGCTGGAAGACCTCCCCCATCAACGGGTCCAGCCCGGAGGTCGGTTCGTCCAGGATCAGCAGGTCCACGTCGGAGGCGAAGGCGGCGACCAGGGCGACCTTCTGCCGGTTGCCCTTGGAGTAGGTGTGGCCCTTCTTCGTGGGGTCCAGCTCGAAGCGGGCGGTCAGTTCGGCACGGCGCCGCGCGTCCAGCCCGCCGCGCAGGCGGCCGTAGAGGTCGATGACCTCGCCGCCGGAGAGACCACGCCACAGGGTCACGTCCCCGGGGACGTACGCGACGCGCCGGTGGATCTCGACCGCGTCGGCCCACGGGTCGCGGCCGAGGATCTGGGCCGCGCCGGAGTCGGCGCGGAGCAGGCCGAGGAGGACGCGGATGGTGGTGGACTTGCCGGCGCCGTTGGGGCCGAGGAAGCCGTGCACCTCACCGGCCTCGACCTCCAGGTCGAGGCCGGTCAGGGCGGGGGTACGGCCGAAGGACTTGTGCAGCCCCGAGACCGTGAGTGCCTTGGTCATGATTCTGAACGTACGCTTCCTTCAGAAATTTGTGAAGTTAAGGAACCGTATGAATCAGAGTTAGGGTCAGGGCATGACGGAGCCGAGCGTGGAGAGTGGGGACGGGCGCGATCCGGAGACGGTGTCGCGGTTCGTGGAGCGGTTCGCGGCGCAGTTGGTGGAGGCGGGGATGCCGCGCATGCCCGCGCGGGTGTTCGCGGCGCTGCTGTCCTCCGACACGGGGACGCTGACCTCGGCGGAGCTGGGCGAGCTGCTGCGGATCAGCCCGGCGGCCGTCTCCGGCGCGGTGCGGTACCTGTCCCAGGTGCACATGGTCTCCCGCGAGCGTGAACCCGGTTCACGGCGCGAGCGCTACCGCGTGCACAGTGACCAGTGGTACGAGGCGCTGACCAGTCGCGAAGCCATCATCAAACGCTGGGAGGAGGCCTTGCGCGAAGGCATCACCAGCCTCGGCCCCGACACCCCCGCCGGCCGCCGCCTCACCGACACCCTGGAGTTCTTCGAGTTCATCGAGGCCGACGTCGCGGGGATCATGGAACGCTGGCGGCGACACCGTGAGCAGGCGTCCGACCGGCGCTGACCCCGGCTTCCCCGACTGGATCACCTCCATGTGCGCGACTGGCTACGCCGAGTCGTGGCTGGTCTGGGTCACAGGGGTACGAGTCGAGGTGTACCCAGCCGTTCGGCGAGAAGCTCTACATCCCGGAACCGTTCGACTGCCTGCTGGACACCAGCGGTTTCCGGGCCCCGCGGGCATCCGGCACCCCCTGACTCACGGCCCCGGCACCACCAGCCCCCAAGCCCCCTCCGCCACCCGCCAGGTACGCCGCCGCACCGGACCGGAGGTCTCCGCGTCGGCTCTGTAGTGGAAGTCCTCCCCCGTCACGGTGACCGTGCGGCCGCAGGAGCGGAGGGGGGTGGACTCGGCGCCCAGGGACACCGGGCGGATCTCCACCTCCGCCACCCCCCGCATCCCCGGCGTCACCGACACCGACTCCACCGGACGGTCGAGGTCGATCACCGTGACGCCGTCGATCTCGACCCGGAGCCGGGCCGGGCGGGCGGCGAGGGTGCGGACCAGGGTGCGCAGCCAGGGGCGGGTGCCGACGCCGACCGGCTCGGCGGGGACGGACGCGGGCGGTATGCCCAGCGAGCCGAGCACGACGCCGTCGCTGTCGTCGACCAGGAGGTCCAGCTGCCGGGAGACCCCTTCCAGCGCCGCCCGCGCCGAGGCGACCGGCCCTCCCGGCACCCCCAGCGAACGCGCCAGCCCCGCCGACCCCACCGGCACCACGGACAGCGCGCATCCGGCCAGCTCCCGATGCCGGTGCAACAACCCCACCGCTCGAACAAGTGCTCGATCATCCCCGACGACCACCGGCCGGCGCGACCCCCGCCGCCCCAGCGCGCGGGCGAATTCCTCCGGCCCGTCCGGCAGGCACACCTTCGCCGCCGCACCCGCGCTGAGCACGTCTTTCGCTATCCGCACGGACTCCCCGTCCGTGTGCCGGGCCATCGGATCGATGATCACAAGGAGCTGATCGGACGTCGCGGAAGTCGCCACCTCGGTCCTGCCTCGCTTCCTCGGGTAGCATCTTTGTGCAAGAGCCCCTTGCGCTATTGCGCCAGGGGCTTCGTCTATTCCGGGGCATCCGGTCCGACGGTCGTGCGGCCAAAGGCGGTCGCGGTGTTGAGCGGCGATGAACCATACGCCCACACCCCGACCATGGACATGCCCCGCCCGGAAGGGGTGTACGCGCGTGCCCGCACTTGTGCTGCTCGGTGCTCAGTGGGGTGACGAAGGCAAGGGGAAGGCGACCGACCTGCTCGGTGGCTCGGTGGACTATGTAGTGCGCTATCAGGGCGGCAACAACGCCGGCCACACGGTCGTCGTGGGCGACCAGAAGTATGCGCTCCACCTCCTCCCTTCCGGAATCCTCTCTCCAAGCTGTACGCCGGTCATCGGCAACGGTGTCGTCGTCGACCCCTCGGTCCTGCTCTCCGAGCTGAGCGGTCTGAACGAGCGCGGCGTCGACACGTCGAAGCTCCTGATCAGCGGTAACGCGCACATCATCACGCCGTACCACGTCAGCATGGACAAGGTGGCGGAGCGCTTCCTCGGCAAGCGCAAGATCGGCACCACCGGCCGGGGCATCGGCCCGACCTACGCGGACAAGATCAACCGCGTCGGCATCCGGGTCCAGGACCTCTACGACGAGTCGATCCTCACCCAGAAGGTCGAGGCGGCGCTCGACGTCAAGAACCAGATGCTCACCAAGCTCTACAACCGCCGCGCCATCGCCGCCGACCAGGTGGTCGAGGAGCTGCTGGGCTACGCGGAGCAGCTCAGGCCGTACGTCGCCGACACCGTCCTGGTGCTCAACCAGGCGCTGGAGGACGACAAGGTCGTGCTGTTCGAGGGCGGTCAGGGCACCCTGCTCGACATCGACCACGGCACTTACCCCTTCGTCACCTCCTCCAACCCGACCGCCGGCGGTGCCTGCACCGGTTCGGGCGTGGGTCCGACGAAGATCAGCCGGGTCATCGGCATCCTCAAGGCGTACACGACCCGTGTCGGCGCCGGTCCGTTCCCGACCGAGCTGTTCGACGAGGACGGCGAGGCGCTGCGCCGCATCGGTGGCGAGCGTGGTGTCACCACCGGCCGCGACCGCCGCTGCGGCTGGTTCGACGCGGTGATCGCCCGCTACGCGACCCGCGTCAACGGCCTCACCGACTTCTTCCTCACCAAGCTGGACGTGCTCACCGGCTGGGAGCAGATCCCGGTCTGCGTCGCCTACGAGATCGACGGCAAGCGGGTCGAGGAACTTCCGTACTCCCAGAGCGACTTCCACCACGCGAAGCCGATCTACGAGACGCTGCCGGGTTGGTCCGAGGACATCACCAAGGCGAAGTCCTTCTCCGACCTGCCGAAGAACGCGCAGAACTACGTGAAGGCGCTGGAGGAGATGTCCGGCGCGCCGATTTCCGCGATCGGTGTCGGCCCCGGCCGTGACGAGACGATCGAGATCAACTCGTTCCTCTAGGCCGCACGGTCTGTACGCGGGTACGCCCGCCGGTCCGCCCTATGGGCGCGCTCGGCGGGCGTTCCGCGTTCCGGCGCGGTGGAATTTCTCCATGAGCAGCGACCGGGAGATGTGCGGGGGGCCCTACGGCGAGGTGTCCGAATGCGGGGACCCGGCGGTGTTCGAGGTGCGGCGGCACAACCGGTCGTCCTTGCGGGTGTGCCCGCTCCACCTCGGCCCGTCCCTGTTGATGGGCTCGGGCGTGCTGTGGCCGCCGGAGATCAGCCTCGTCGGGCGTCCGTGAGGAACGTGGTCCACGCGGTGGGCGTCACGGCGAGGAGGGGGCCGTCGGTCTGCTTGGAGTCGCGGACGTGGATGGTGGTGGGGCAGGGAGCAACTTCGACGCAGTTGCCGCCGGTGCTGTCGCTGTACGAGGACTTGTGCCAGGTGTACGCGGTCTCGACGCACTGGCCGCCGCCGCCGTCGCTGTAGCTCGACTTGAACCACCGCAGGGTGCTGGTCATGGGTGCTGTTCTCCCGCCAACTTCTGGATGAGGCTTGCAGAGTCGTCCGGGCTCAGAGCCTGTGTCCGGATCTTTGCATACCTATGTGCGAGGCGGGCCACCTTCGCGGGATCACTGACCAGCATGCTCTCGTCATGAGCTTCCAGGTAGACGACGTGATGGTGCTCCGCGGTCTCCACCAGCACCATGTTGCCGCGTTCGCCCGCATGGGCAGCCCGTGCGCCTCGATCCAGAGGCATGACCTGGACGCTCACATTGTCGCGCTCCGAGTCCTCGGCGAGCGAACGCAATTGACCGCGCAGGGTCTCCCAGCTCCCGAATGGCCGCCTCAGCGTTGACTCGTCAAGAATCAGTTCGATCATGGCGGTTGGCTCACTGCGGTCGAAGAGGGCCCGACGGGCGAGACGGGCCTCGACCAGTTGCTCCACCTGCTCGTCGGGCAGCTTGGGAAAGCTGCCGCCGATCAGCGAACGTGCGTAGTCCGGCGTCTGGAACAGGCCGTCGATCACGTAGGTCTGGTAGGACGACAGCGTCACCGCCTCCGCCTCCATCAGCGCGAAGTCCTGGAACTGCGGCGGGTACTTGTCCAGCAGGACGAACTTGCGGGCCATCTCGAAGATGTTCATGCCGTCCCCGAGCACCCGCTCCAGTTCCATCAGCATCTTGTCGCTGGCGGGCTGCGCGCACGTCTCCATCGCGCTGATCGCGGACGCGGTGTAGCCGATGAGGGCGCCCAGCTCCTCCTGGGTGAGACCCATCTGCTCACGCCGTGCCTTCGCGAAGGCGGCGACCATGCGCGCCGTCCCGCTGGCCGCCAGCTTGTTCGCCGCTCGCGCCATTGTGATCACCCCCGGACTCGACCGAACTCAACCGGTCTTCAACGATTGCCGCCGACTCCCGACCGTTCCGATGGGTCGACGGAGAGTCATGG
Source organism: Streptomyces sp. SID1328 (assembly GCF_009865595.1). NCBI lineage: Bacteria > Bacillati > Actinomycetota > Actinomycetes > Kitasatosporales > Streptomycetaceae > Streptomyces > Streptomyces sp. SID1328. Next base: position 18,361 of record NZ_WWKH01000115.1, read on the forward strand.
AAACCGTAGCGTCGCCTGCCGAAACTGATCGCATGAATACGCAAAGTCACGCGGGCATCCAGTGGGTTCCCGCCATGGGCATCCAACTGCGGCGGGCCGGAGTGCAGTTCGACGCGGTACGGCTGGACGGCGATCGCGGGCGCGCCGTCGCGGACCGGATGGCGCGGATGACCGGGGGTGATCCGGGGCCGGTGGTGGAGTCGGGGAGCGGGCGCAGGAGCGTCTACTTCCTGGTCGCGCCGGGGAGTACCGCGCACCACGCCTGGCCCGCCGAGGCCACCCGGCTCACGAGTGCGCCGTACCGGGTGAGCTACATCCCGGTCCCGGCGCTGGCCGGGCAGACCTGGCCATTGGCCTGGCGGTTCCCCCCGACCGCGCCGGACCGGTTCGTGCACACGCTGCTGCTGCGGGCGGCACTGCTGGAAGGGAGCCAGGGGCCGCCGCAGCCGCACGAGCTCAACTGAAGACGATCATCGAGCCCTGGGCGAGGGAACGGGTCGCGGCGGCGTGCAGGCCGAGCCAGACGTGCCGTTCGCGGGCGAAGGGGCTCGGGTCGTAGGGCCCGGGGACGGCGGGCTCCTCCAGCTCGGTGGGGGCCGAGGGGGGCGCCGGGGCGGCGGGCGGGTTCGCCGGGTCGATGCCGATGGCCGGGGCGACCTGCTCCAGCTCCCGCAGCAGGGCGTGGGCCGAGCCCAGGGGGCCGCCACCGGCGAGGAGTTCGTCGTTGGTGAGGGGCTGCGGGAAGTCCAGGGGGACGTACGCGCCGGCGTGGTCGTAGTGCCAGACCAGGTGGGACTGCTGGGCGGTCGACTCGAACATCTCGAGCAACTGCTCGTAGTCGCCGCCCAGTTCCCCCACAGGGGTGACGGGGAGGCCGCAGAGCTGGAGCAGGTGCGCGCGGCGCAGGAAGTGCAGGGCGTCGTAGTCGAATCCCGCGACGGGGGCGACCTCGCCGTTCAGGCCCGGCATGTACTGGTAGACCGGGACCGGGGGGAGCCCGGCGGCGGCCAACGCGTTGTTGTACACCGCGAGTTCCTCGGCGAACGGGTTGTCCGGCGTGTGGCACAGCACGTCCACGAGCGGCACCAGCCACAGGTCACAGGCCAAGAAGGACTCCTCGCATCGTCCGGTGCGGGGGTCTCCTCGCACGCGGGTGGACCAGGAAGCGTAGTCCGTGCGACGGGCCATAGGAAAGCCCTATGCCCCCTGCTGCTATTCGGTCTTTGCTTCCCTTTCTTTTCCGGGCCTACGGTGAAGCGACTAGAAGAGAAGTCCGCCGTGAATTGTCCGAGGAGAGGACCGCAGAAATGGCCACCACCCAGAACGGAACGGGAACACCGGAACTCAAGGGAAAGCGGGACCTGGTCACCGGGGGTTCCCGGGGCATCGGGGCGGGCATCGTGGCCCGGCTCCTGGAGGCCGGCGCCGAGGTGCTCACCACCGCGCGCTCGTCGTCGGGGACCGTGCCGGAGGGGGCTCGCTTCGTCGCCGCCGACGTGCGGAGCCGGGAGGGGGCTGAGGAGCTCGCGGCGGCTGCCGTGGACGTGCTCGGCGGGGTGGACATCCTGGTCCACAACGCGGGCGGGGCCCAGCCGCACGCGTCCGCGCTCGGCATTCCGGACGAGGAGTGGCTGGACGTGCTGAACCTGAACCTGCTGGCCTCGGTGCGGCTGGACGCGCTGCTGGCGCCGGGCATGCGGGAGCGGGGGTCGGGGGCGATCGTGCACATCTCCTCCGCCGCGGTGCCGGTCGCCTTCCCGCCGTTCCTGCACTACACGGTGGCGAAGGCGGGGCTGGAGAACTACAGCAGGGGCCTGGCCGCCGAGCTGGCCCCGGCCGGGGTGCGGGTCAACACGGTCACTCCGGGGCGGGTCACCACCCCGGGCGGCGAGAAGGTGCGGGAGGAGTGGGCTCGCCTGGACCCGACGCAGGCCGGGCCCGAGTCCCTCGTACCGCTCGGGCGGGACGGGCTGCCCGACGACATCGCGCGGGCGGTCCTGTTCCTGGTCTCCGATCAGGCGAGCTGGGTGACCGGGAGCAATTTCGTCATCGACGGCGGGGAATTCCCGAGGGGCTGAGCCGGATTTCTGTCAGGGGACCGGTGCGGGGGAATTCTTCGTGTCCCACTTCTCCTGGCGGAGGAATTCCAGCAGGGCCGTCTCCGCCGGGCCGGCCGGGTTCCGGACGACGGCGATGACGGGCTGGGCCACGGCGGGGGAGACCGGGCGGGCGAGGTGTTCGTGACCCGGGGGGACCGCCGAGGCGGGGACGAGGGTGGCACCGAGTCCCTGGGCGGCCCAGCGGACGGCGGTCGCGGTCTGGGAGACGCGGGCGACCGTGTCGGGGTCCGGGTCGGTCTCCCGCAGGGCCTCCACGAGGACGCCGTCGAGCGCGCTGTCCCGGTCGAACCGGACCCAGGGCTCGCCCTTGAGGTCACGCAACTCAACACGCTGCTGCGCGAGGTGGGTGTGTCCGGCGGGCAGTACCACGACGAACTCCTCCTCGCCGAGGCGGTGCGCTTCCGCGGGGGTGCGGTCGCACTTCGCCATCAGGGCGAGATCCAGCACACCCCGGCGGCACAGCCGGTCCAGCTCGGCGGAGCTGGGCTCCTCGGAGAGGGTGATCTCCAGCCGGGGGTAGCGACGGCGCAGCGCGCCGAGCGCCTCGGGGAGCTGGCGCGTACCGAAGCCCATCTGCACGGCGACGGTCAGCTCGCCGACCAGCTCGGCGGCCCCGGCCCGCGCGGTCGCCGTCGCCCGGCGTGCCGCGTTCACCGCGGCCTGCGCCTCCCGCAGAAACGCCCGCCCGACCACGGTGGGCGTCAGCCCGGTGGGCGTCCGGGCGAACAGCTCCACCCCGAGATCCCGCTCCAGCCCCCGGATCTGCTGGGACATCGACGGCTGAGCCACCCGCAACCGCTCCGCCGCCGCCGTGACGGACCCTTCCTCGGCAACGGCCAGCGCGTACTCGAACTGCCGCAGACTCATCGACTCCCGTCCCTCCGTACGGTCAGCCCCCCTCGGGGCAACTCCAGCGCGGCGGCGCGGATTCCCCCGTCCGAGGACGCCTCAGCCCTTGGAGGTGTGAATTCGGTTAGCGCCCCGCTGTGACGCACGGTGGGGCGCTAGCCTGACCCGCTCGAACGCTTGGGGGGATCATGCGTATGAGAGCGAGCGCCGTCGCGCTGGTGCTGCTACTGGGCTGTGCGGCCACCGGCTGCGCCGAGACCCATGCGGCCACGGACCCGCGCACGGCCACGGACCCGCGCACGGCCACGGACCCGCGCTCGGCGACGCACCCGCGCACAGCCGCGCAGTTGCTCGACTCGGCCAACCGCACCATGAAGGCGCTGCGCTCGGTGACGATCACCGCGGAGACGGTCGCGACCGGGGGCGGCAGGGTCTACTCCGGCCGCAGGACCACGGACCTCAGGACCAGGTGCGCGTACAAGGCGAGCTTTCGCTCGGGGTCCGAGCTGGAGCAGATCCGGATGGGCGGGACCGACTACATCCACGGCAATGACATGTACTTCGAGATGTGGGGGCGAGAGACGGTCCCCGCCATGCGGCAGAAGCCCTGGCTGAAGAGTCCGGTCAGCGCGGCGCGGGGAGCGGACGACCTGGCCGTCTGCACCTGGCCGTTCACGTCGTTCGGCAAGCCCACGAAGGGCGCGCGGACCGAGCTGGACGGCCGGCCGGTGATCCCGGTCGAGGTGCGGGACAAGGCCGGGGAGTCGCCCTTCGCGCGCCAGCCGGGTACCTACACCTTCTACGTCGCGGCCGAGGGCGTGCCGTACCTGCTGGAGATCGGCTACAAGGGCCCCTACAACCGCACCACCACCGTGTTCAGCGACTTCGACAAGCCCCTGGCCATCCGGCCCCCGGCCACGGCCGACACCCTGGACCTGAGCACGGTGCGGGCCTCCGGGTAACCCGGACCTGGCCTAGCCCCCCGCGAGTTCCTCGACCATCTCCAGGGCGTGGGCGTTGGCCGCGGCGACGATCGCCCGGGCGGCCTCGGGGTCGTGGGCCGACAGGGCGTCGACCAGGTCTATGTGGCCGGCCCACAGGCGGCCGCGGACCTCGGGGAGGCGGCGGAGGTGCTGGACCGCGCAGACCCAGGAGCGGACGCGGAGGCGGTGCAGGAACTCCGCGAGGTAGGGGTTGCCGAACAGCACGCTCAGCTCGCGCCAGAAGCGGAGGTCGTAGCCGATGAGGACGGTGAGGTCGCCGGCCGCGTTCGCCCGCTGGGCCTCCTCACCGCGTCGCCGTACCGTCGCGAGCGCGGCCGCGGTGTCGGGGTTCTTCGGGTCCGCGAAGGCGGGGTGGCCCTGGGCGAGGACGCGGAACATGCTCTCGGTGACCAGGGAGCGGGCTTCGATCATGCCCCGGTAGTCGGCGAGGGAGTACTCGGGGACGCGGAAGCCCCGGTGGTGGTCGGCCTCCAGCAGGGCCTGCGCCGACAGGTCGACCAGGGCCTCGCGTACCGGCGTCGCGGAGACCCCGTACAGGTCCGCTATCTCCTTCACCGTGAACGCCCGCCCCGGCAGCAACCGCCCGGCCAGCACCTCGTCGCGCAGCGCGTCGGCGATCTGCTGTCGCAAGGTACTGCGCGTCACAGCGCCGTAGCCGGGCATCGTCCCGGAGTCTCCTCACACGAATGGGGCCGCTCTCGTACGTCCGTGCCTGTTCCCACAACCCCTTACGAGCACGTCACCTTACGCGTTCACCCCTGCCGGGCATCAGCCCCGGTGCCCTTTATGTGCGGGGGACGGTGTGTGGGTCGCTTCAGGCGAGGCCATTGATCATCAGGCGCACCGTGAAGTCGAAGCGGTCATCGGGGGTGCCGGCGGTCAGTTCGGCCGCGTGGCGGGTGGTGTGGGGGAAGGCCGCCGCCGGGAGGGTGGTGAGGCGGTGGAGGAGGTCGGTCTTGTCCGCGGGCCAGACTTCGTCGCCGTCCTCCGCCCTGCGGTGGGCCACCGAGAGTTCCAGGCAGTGGGCGGCCACGTAGAGGAGCAGGGCGTCGATGGTCCAGGCTGCGCGCTGGGGGGCGATGCCGGCCGCGAGGAGGATCGCGAGCATGCCCTCGCTCACGCGGAGGGCTTCCAGGTCGGTGGGGGCCATGGCCAGGGCGGCTCGGGAGATGCCGGGGTACTGGAGGTACTGGTCCCGCAGGGCCTCGCAGACCCCTCGCAGCTGGTCCCGCCAGGTGGTGGGGTCGGGGTCCGGGAGGGTGAGGCGGGCGCAGAGGCGGCCGATGAGCAGCTCGTCCAGGTCGGCCTTGTTGACCACGTGGGCGTAGAGCGAGGCCGGGCCGGTGTCCAGGGCGGCCGACAGCCTGCGCATGGTCAGGGCGTCGTACCCCTCCGTGGCGATGATCCCCAGCGCGGTCTCGACCACCTGGTCCACGGTGATCGGGTCCTTGCGGCGGCGGGGCCGGGTCTCCTCGGCGGGCGCGGGCCGGTGGCGGGCGGTGCGGCGCTCTTTCGCGTTCACGGGACAACTATAACTTGACACGAACGCTGTTCGTTCATAGAACAGTGTTCGTGAAGACGGATGTGGATGTGATCGTGGTCGGTGCCGGGCCTGTCGGGCTCGCCCTCGCTTCCGAGCTGGCGCTCGTCGGGGTCTCGGTGCGGGTGCTCGAACGGCGGGACTCGGCCGACCCCGCGATGAGAGCGCAGTCGGTCAACGTGCCGACGGCCGAGGCGCTGGACCGGCGCGGACTGCTGCCTGCCCTGGAGCGGATTCAGCGGGAGACGCTGGGCGCCTCCGTCTTCCGCTTCACCGGGCACTTCGCGGGGATGGCCCTCGACCCCGGCCTGGTGGACTGGGCCGACCCCGAGCTGGCCGCGCACACCGCTGTAAAGGGGGCGCGGATGATTCCCCAGCCCCGGCTGGAGGAGTTGCTCGCCGGGCATGCCGAGCGGCTGGGGGTGGTGGTCCGGCGCGGGGTGGAGGTGACCTGGCTGGAGGACACCGGCGAGGGGGTGGTCGTCGGCACCGGCTCCGGCTCGCTGCGTGCCGGCTGGCTCGTCGGCTGCGACGGCGGCCACAGCACCGTCCGGCGCCTCGCGGGCATCCCGTTCCCCGGCACCGACCCCGAGATCACCGGCTACCAGGCGGTCGTCGACATCGCCGACCCCGAGAAGCTCACCGACGGCTGGTCCTGGTCCCCCCGAGGCGTCTACCGCTGCGGCCCCCAGCCCGGCCGCGTCGCCACCGTCGAGTTCGACGGGGGTCCGGCCGACCGCTCGGCCCCGGTCACCCTGGCCGACGTCCAGTCCAGCCTCCGCCGCGTCTCGGGTACGGACGTCACGCTGACGGCCTTGCGCGCGGCCCCGACCCGCTGGACGGACAACACCCGCCAGGCCTCCACGTACCGTTCCGGCCGCGTGTTCCTGGCCGGCGACGCGGCCCATGTCCACCCGCCGTTCGGGGGGCAGGGACTGAACCTGGGGGTGGGGGACGCGGTGAACCTGGGCTGGAAGCTGGCGGCCGTGGCGAGCGGCCGCTCCCCGGAAGCCCTGCTGGACACGTACGACGCGGAACGCCGCCCCGTGGGCGCCTGGGTCCTGGACTGGACGCGGGCCCAGATCGGCATCCTGCGGGGGGACCCCAAGTCGGGTGCGCTGCGGGGGGTGCTGGCGGACCTGCTGGCGACGCGCGACGGCACGACGTACGCGGTGAAGCAGATCGCGGGCGTGACGCAGCGGCTCCCCTTGCCGGGCTCTCACCCATGGACGGGCCGCTACGTCCCCGATGTGCCCCTGCGCAACGGCACCCGGTTGGCCGACCACGCCCACGAGGGCGGCTTCCTGCTGCTGGACCGCACGCCGGGGGCGGTGTTCGCCGAGCTGGTGAAGGGCCGGGCGCGGGTGATCCGGGACGACGGCACGGGAGTGCTGGGCGCTCTGATCCGCCCGGACGGGGTGGTGGTGTGGGCCACGGACACGCCGGACGCGGATGGCCTGGACGAAGCGCTGACCCGCTGGGCGAGTTGAGGCGGCCTGAAGAGGCGCGGTCCGGCGGAGGCGCGGGTGCGCTCCGCCGGACGCGCGGGGTCAGCCGGACGTGGTGTATTCGTCCGCCGTGGCCAGCGCGGCGTCCAGGGCCGCCAGGCCCTCCTTCAGCTCCGGCTCGGTGATGTTGCAGGGCGGCACCACGTGGGTGCGGTTCATGTTGACGAAGGGCCAGAGGCCGTTCTTCTTGGCGGTGGCGGCGAAGGCGGTCATGGGGGCGTTGGCCTCGCCCGCCGCGTTGTAGGGGACCAGGGGCTCGCGGGTCTCGCGGTCCTTGACCAGTTCCAGGGCCCAGAACATGCCCGTACCGCGGACCTCGCCCACGCTGGGGTGGCGTTCGGCGAGGGTGGCGAGGGCGGGGGCGAGGACCGTCTCGCCGAGGTGCTTGGCGTTCTCCACGATGCCCTCGCGGGCCATGACGTTGATCGTGGCGACGGCCGCCCCGCAGGCCAGGGGGTGACCGGAGTACGTCAGGCCGCCGGGGTACGGACGCTTGGCGAAGGTCTCCGCGATGGCGCCGGAGATGGCGACGCCGCCCAGCGGCACGTACCCAGAGTTCACGCCCTTGGCGAAGGTCATCAGGTCGGGGACGACCCCCGAGAGGTCCGCCGCGAACCACTCACCCGTCCGCCCGAACCCGGCCATCACCTCGTCCAGGACGAAGACGATGCCGTGGCGGTCGCAGATCTCGCGGACCCCGGCGAGGTAACCCGGAGGCGGGACCATGATTCCGGCCGTACCGGGGATCGTCTCCAGGATGATCGCCGCGATCGTGCCGGGCCCCTCGAAGGCGATCGTCGTCTCCAGGTGCTCCAGCGCGCGGGCGCACTCCTGCTCCTCCGTCTCCGCGTAGAAACGGGACCGGTACAGGAAGGGCGCCCAGAAGTGCACCACGCCCGCGCTGCCGTTGTCCGACGGCCAGCGGCGCGGGTCGCCCGTGAGGTTCACCGCCTGCTGGGTGCCGCCGTGGTAGGACCGGTACGCCGACAGCACCTTGGGGCGGCCGGTGTGCAGGCGGGCCATGCGGGTCGCGTGCTCGACCGCGTCCGCGCCGGCGTTGGTGAAGAAGATCTTGTCCAGGTCGCCCGGCGTCCGCTCCGCGATCAGCCGTGCCGCCTCCGACCGGGCCTCCACGGCGAAGGCCGGTGCGAACGTCGTCATCCTCGCCGCCTGCTCCTGGATCGCGGCGACGACCTCCGGATGCTGGTAGCCGATGTTCGTGAACACCAGGCCGCTGGTGAAGTCCAGGTACCGCTTGCCGTCGTAGTCCCAGAAGTACGAGCCCTCCGCACCCGCGACGGCCAGCGGGTCGATCAGGTCCTGCGCGGACCAGGAGTGGAACACGTGCGCCCGGTCGGCGGCCTTCACGGCGGCACCGGTCTCGGGGTCGGGGGTGGGGGTCTGCTCCGGGTTCGGCTGAGGCGTCATGCGGGTGAGGGTAGGGGGTGGGGGCGGCGTCGCGACATCGGCGGACTGTTGTGGGCAGGGGCGGGATGTGCGACAGGTTGTCGTGAGTGGGGGTGCTTTTCGCGGGGTGCGGTGCTGTCCCGTATGCCCGCACTATCCTCGGGCCGTCG
>NZ_WWKH01000116.1:0-3283 GCF_009865595.1 Streptomyces sp. SID1328
GGTGGCCCGGCAGGCCGTGCACCACCCCGGCACCATCGCCGTCACCGGCGCGGGCGAGGAACTGACCTACGGGCAGCTCCAGGAGCTCTCCACCGGGCTGGCCAAGGCCCTGACCGGCTCCGGGGCCGGCGCCGAGGACGGGGTCGGCATCCTGCTCGGCCGCTCCTCGGCCCAGGTCACCGCCGCCCTGGCCGTTCTGCGCGCGGGCGCCGCGTACGTCCCGCTGGACCCGCGCTGGCCCGCCGAACGCCTCGACCGCGTCACCGAGTCCGCCCCGCTGCGCGCCCTCATCGTGGACGGGACCACGCGGGACAACCCCTGGGTGCGCGGACTCGACATCCCCGTTCTCACCGTGGACTCCGCCGGACGCGTGGTCAGCGGCGGTCCCTTCGCCCCCGGCGCGCTGCCCGCCGTCTCCGGCGGTGACCGGCTGGCGTACGTCATGTTCACCTCCGGCTCCACCGGCCTGCCCAAGGCCGTCGGCGTCACCCACGCCGACATCACCGCTCTCGCCGCCGACCGCACCTGGGCCGGCGGGGTCGCGGACGCCGTGCTGATGCACTCGGCGTACGTCTTCGACGCGGCCACCTTCGAGATCTGGGCACCCCTGCTGAGCGGCGGCCGGGTCGTCGTGGCCCCGCCGGGAACGCTCCAGCCCGCGACGCTCCGGGACCTCGTCGCCCGGCACGGCGTGACGGCGGCCTTCCTGACCACCGCCCTGTTCAACGTCATCGCCGAGACCGACCCCGGCGCCCTCGGCCTGCTCCGGCTGGCCGCCGCCGGCGGCGAGGCCGCCACACCCGGCGTGCTCCAGCAGCTTGCCGCCGCCCACCCCGGCACGGCCGTCCTCAACGCCTACGGCCCCACCGAGACCACGACCTTCGCCACCCTCCACCGGGTCCCGGCCGACGCTCCGCCCGGCATGCCCCCGATCGGCCGCCCGCTGGACGGCATGCGGGCCTACGTCCTGGACGCGGCCCTGCGCCCGGTGCCGCCCGGCGCCGAGGGCGAGCTGTACCTCGCGGGCCCCGGTGTCGCACGCGGCTACCTCGGGCGCCCCGGCCTCACCGCCACCCGGTTCGTCGCCGACCCCTTCGAGGGGGACGGCACCCGGATGTACCGCACCGGTGACGTGGTGCGCCGGGACACCGAGGGCGTGATCCACTACGTCAGCCGCGCCGACCAGCAGATCAAGCTGCGCGGCCACCGCATCGAGCCCGCCGAGATCGAGGCGGTCCTGCGCACCGACCCGTCCGTGCGCGCCGCCTGCGTCCTGGTCCGCGAGGACCTGCCCGGCGACCGCACCCTCACCGCCTACGTCGTCCCCGCCCCCGGCCGCACCGCGGACCCCGGCAGGCTGGCCGCGCACGTCGGACGCCACCTGCCCTCCTACATGGTGCCGTCCGCCATCCAGCCGCTGGACGCCCTCCCGCTCACCGTCAACGGCAAGGTGGACCGGGCCGCCCTGCCCGCGCCCACGAGTCCGGGACCGGGCGCCGCGGGACGCGCCCCGCGCGGGGCGCACGAGGAGATCGTCGCCGGACTGTTCGCGGACGTCCTGGGCGTGCCCCACGTCGGCGTCGACGACGACTTCTTCGCCCTGGGCGGCCACTCCCTGCTCGCCACCCGGCTGGTGGGACGCGTCCGCACCGCGCTGGGCACCGAGACCGAGATCCGTACCCTCTTCGAGCACCCGACCGTCGCCTCCTTCGCCGCCGTCCTCGCCGGCGGCGACCGCCCGGCCCGCCCCGCCCTGGTCCCGCAGCCGCGCCCCGAGGTGCTGCCGCTCTCCTACGCCCAGCGGCGGCTGTGGTTCCTGCACCGGCTCGACGGCCCCTCCGCCACCTACAACATCCCCTTCGCCGTACGCCTCGACGGCCCGCTGGACCAGGAGGCCCTGCGCGCCGCGCTGGACGACGTGGTGGCCCGGCACTCCGCGCTGCGCACCCTCTTCCCGGCCGACGGGGACGGTCCGCACCAGCACATCACCGAGCCGGGCGCGGCGAGCGTGCCGTTCACCGTCCGGGACGCCGACGAGGACCGGCTCGACGCGGCCGTGGCGGAGACCGCCGCCGAGACCATTGACATCGAGACCGAACTCCCGCTCCGGGCAACGCTGTTGCGGCTCACCGACGACTCGCACGTGCTGGTCCTCGTCATCCACCACATCGCCGCCGACGGCTCCTCCCTCGCGCCCCTCACCCGCGACCTGGGCACCGCCTACCGCGCCCGTGCCGGCGGTCGGGCCCCGGTGTGGACCGCGCCGCCGGTCGACCACGTGGACCACGCGCTCTGGCAGCGGGCCCTCCTCGGGGACGAGAACGACCCCGACAGCGTGCTCTCCGGCCAACTCGACCACTGGCAGCGGGCGCTGAGCGGGCTGCCCGAGCTGATCGAACTCCCGTGGGACCGGCCGCGCCCCGCCGTACCGCAACACCTCGGCGCCACCCACGACTTCACCCTGGACGCCGGCCTCGCCCGCCGGATCGCCGACCTCGCCCGCACCAGCGGATGCAGCGTCTTCATGGTCCTCCAGGCCGCCCTCTCCCTGCTGCTCTCCCGGCACGGCGCGGGCGAGGACATCCCGCTCGGCACCGCCGTCGCCGGACGCACCGACGAGGCGGCCACCGATCTGGTCGGCTTCTTCGTCAACACCCTCGTCCTGCGCACCGACCTGTCGGGCGACCCCACCTTCCGCGAACTCCTGGACCGCGTGAAGGAGTTCGACCTCTCCGCCTACACCCACCAGGACCTGCCCTTCGAGCGGCTGGTCGAACTCCTCAACCCCGCCCGCTCGCAGAGCCACCACCCGCTGTTCCAGACCATGCTCGTCCTCCAGAACCACAGCCCGGCCGCCCCGGTCGAGCTGCCCGGCCTCACCGTGACCCCGGTCCCGGTCGAGCTGGAGGTCAGCAAGTTCGACCTGTCCTTCACCTTCACCGAGACCCACGACGACCAGGGCGCACCGGGCGCCATGCGGGCCGCCGTGGACTACGCAACGGAACTCTTCGACGGGGCGACCGTGGAGGCCCTCGGCGAGCGCCTCGCCGGGCTGCTCACCGCCGTCACCGCCGACCCCGACCGTCCGCTGCGCGCCTACGGCGTGCTCACCGACGCCGACCGCGCCCGCGTCACCGCCTGGGGCACCGGCCCCGGGGCGGACCGGCCCGAGAGCGTCCCCGCCCTCTTCCGGCGCCGGGTACGCGACACCCCGGACGCCCCGGCGGTCCGCGACGCCACCACCACGCTCACCTACCGCGAACTAGACGCCCTCGCCGACTCC
>NZ_WWKH01000117.1:0-6619 GCF_009865595.1 Streptomyces sp. SID1328
AGCCAGCCCAGCTTCCACTTGTGCCAGCCGAAGAGGTCCGGGGCCGCCCCGAACTGGCTGCCCATCAGGTCCCAGTCGCCGACATGGGTGTCCCAGTCGTCCTTGGAGTCGGTAGGGCGGTGGTAGAGGTCGGGGAGGTCGAAGACGTGCCCGGTCTCGTGGGCGAGCACCAGCCGGTCGGGCGGGTGCTGCTCGAAGACCGTGACGACCCGGCGTACGTCGGTGCCGTCAAGCCGGACGGGCGAGTCGAGGTTGACGACCTTGGTGGCGTCGGAGTCGACGCCGGGCGCGTCCGGGTCGGCCACCAGGTAGACCACGTCGTAGCGGGAGAAGTCCAGTGCCTTGTCGGCCACGGCGAACGCGTCCCGCAGATAGGCGGAGCGGTCCGCGGGCGCCCAGTCCCGCTGTATGCGGTACGCGGTGGACGGGCGCGGCATCCTGAGCCAGCGGTCCATCGGGTGCGGGCGCAGGGTGAAGCGGCCGTAGGAGGACTGCTCGAAGTAGCGGCTGGTGGCCGGGAAGTGGTCGGCGGTCAGTTCGTCGGGGGTGGTGCGCGGGGCGGCGTCGGGGAAGGACAGGAAGACCAGGGCCGCGTGGAGCGTGCCCTGCGGGCGCGGGTAGGCGGTGTTCCAGGTGTCCAGGCCCTCGGAGTGGTGGGCGTCGGTGCGGTGCAGCGCGCAGGGCTCGGGCGAGAAGGGTTCGGCCACCGAGGGGCCGGTGAGGATCGAGGTCGCGGCGAGCGCCGACATCGTGGTGGCCACGGCGGCGGCGCTGCGCAGCTTGGGCACGTCTGGGACCTCCGGTCGCGGTTCGGGACACCACAACCCAGACTGTGTGCTTATGTTGCGCTATGCCCTGTTTACCTGAACCGGAAGGGTGAGTACGCCCGTTTGCGCCTCCGGCGGCCCCCGGCGGCCACCCGGCGGACGACACCCCGAACCACTCACGGAACGTCACAAGTGGTCATGGGCCTCAAGAACCCGTCCAGGTCCGGGCAGAAACGATCTGTCAGGAGGGCGGGGCGGTCGTGGAGACTGAAGACCGGCTGGAAGGGGCCGGTACCAGCCTCTATGATCGGCACACTTTCCGGCACGGACAGGGATCGAGTGCACTGCGGGAGCGAGCGGTGAGCGGAACGTCCGAAGGGCCGACGCCCGCGGCAGACCTCGACCGGTCAGCCGTGACCGACGGTGACCACATGACCTACCACCGGGTCTTCACCACGGCCCCGCTCCCCATGGCCGTGGTGACCCCCGACGGGCTGGTCGCGCACGCCAACACCGCGCTGGGAGCGCTGCTGGGCACGACCGCCGAGGCACTGGCCGGCCGCCCGGCCGCCGACCTGGTGGACCTCGCCCCCGACCCGCGCACCCGGCACGCCTACCGCGAGGTGCTCGCCGGCCGCCAGGACCGGCTCCGCTGCACCCGGCGCCTCAAACAGCCGGACGGGGACCCCGTCTGGGTGCGGATCACCGTCACCCCGCTGGCCGAGGGCACGCCGGGCGCCCTGCTGTCCGTCTCCGACATCAGCGCCCGCCGCGAACTCCAGGCGCGGCTAAGACACTTGCGGATGCACGACCCGGTGACCCGGCTGCCCAACCGCACCCTGTTCTTCGAGCGGCTGTCGGCCGCCCTGGAGGCGGAGCCGGAGGACGGCACCGGAACCGGGCGGATCGGCCTGTGCTGTCTGGACCTGGACGGGTTCAAGGCGGTCAACGACACCCTCGGACACCGCGTCGGCGACCGGCTGCTGGAGGCCGTGGCCAAGCGGCTGACCCATGTGGCCGAGGAGACCGGGGGCGCGCGGGCCGGCGCCCCGCTGGTGGCCCGCCTCGGCGGTGACGAGTTCGCGCTGCTCGTGGAGGACTCCACCGGCACCGAGCAGCTCTCCGACCTCGCCGCCTCGGCGCTGCGGGCGCTGGAGGAGCCGTTCGACCTCGCCGGACGGCGGCTGTCGCTGACCGCGTCCATCGGGGTGGTCGAGCGGCACACCGCCGGCACGACGGCGACCGGTCTGATGCAGGCCGCCGACACCACGCTGTACTGGGCGAAGGCCGACGGCAAGGCCCGCTGGACCCTGTTCGACCCCGAGCGCAACGCGCACCGCGTCACCCGGCAGGCCCTCTCCTCCACGCTCCGCCCGGCCATCGAGCGCGGGGAGTTCGCGCTGGAGTACCAGCCGCTGGTCGGCATGGAGGACGGGCGGCTGAGCGGGGTGGAGGCACTGGTGCGCTGGCACCACCCGCAGTTCGGGACGCTGACGCCGAATCGGTTCATCCAGCTGGCCGAGGAGGACGGCTCGATCGTGCAGCTCGGCCGCTGGGCGCTGGTCACCGCCTGCCGCCAGGCGCGGCAGTGGCAGCTCGCCCATCCGGACGAGCCGCCCATCTTCGTCAGCGTGAACGTGGCCGTGCGCCAGGTCTGGGACTCCGACCTGGTCGCGGACGTGGCGAGCACGCTCACCGAGACCGGGCTCGCCCCGCACCTGCTCCAGCTGGAGCTGACCGAGTCGGCCGTGATGGGCTCCGGGGGCCGCCCGATCCAGGCGCTGCAGGCCCTCAGCGACATGGGCGTGCGCATCGCCATCGACGACTTCGGCACCGGCTACTCGAACCTGGCCTACCTCAGCAGGCTCCCGGTCTCGGTGCTGAAGCTGGACGGGTCCTTCGTACGCGGCTTCCAGTACGAGGGCGGCGAACCCGGCCCGGCCGGGGCGGGGACCACCGCGAACCCGGCGGACGAGGTGATCGTGGAGGCGATGATCCAGCTCGCCCACCGGCTCGGGCTGACCGTCACCGCGGAGTGCGTGGAGACCTCCGCGCAGGCCACCCGGCTGCGCCGGATCGGCTGCGACACCGGGCAGGGCTGGCTCTACTCCCGCCCGGTGCCGCCGGACCGCATCACGGAGCTGCTCGGGGTGCAGAGCTACGCGGCGGGCAGGCCGTAGGCGTCGGCGATCAGCTCGTAGGAGCGCAGCCGCAGCTCGCCGCGGTGGGCGTGGCTGGTGAGCATCAGCTCGTCGGCGCCGGTGCGCTTCTGCAGGTCGTCCAGGCCCGCGCGGACCTCCTCGGCGGTGCCGTGCACGATGTTGCGGGTGAAGGAGGCCGCGAACTCCTCCTCCATGGGGCTGAATTCGTGCCGGGCCGCGTCGTCGGGGTCGGGGAAGAGACCGGGACGGCCCATGCGCAGCCGGAGCATGTTCAGCGCGGTCGCGCGGACCTGGCGAGCGGCCTCGGCCTCGTCGTCGGTGGCGAGCGCGGAGACACCGATGAGGGCGTAGGGCTCGGCCAGCACCTCGGAGGGGCGGAACGTCTCCCGGTACAGGTCGAGCGCCGGAATGGTGTTCTGCACGGAGAAGTGGTGCGCGAAGGCGAAGGGCAGGCCCAGCATTCCGGCCAGTTGGGCACTGAAGCCGGAGGAGCCGAGCAGCCAGATCACCGGCCGGTGCGCCGACTGCACGCCGCCGGGGGTGCTGCCCTGCACCGGGCCGGGGATGGCGTGGATACGGGCGTAGGGGTGGCCGTCGGGGAAGTCGTCGTCGAGGAACCTGGTCAGCTCGGCGAGCTGCTGCGGGAAGTCGTCGGCGCCCTCGTTCAGGGTGTCGGAGCGGCGCAGCGCGGCCGCCGTCGCCCCGTCCGTGCCCGGCGCCCGGCCGAGGCCCAGGTCGATCCGGCCCGGTGCCATGGCCTCCAGGGTGCCGAACTGCTCGGCGATGACCAGCGGGGCGTGGTTGGGCAGCATGACGCCGCCCGAGCCGAGCCGGATGCGGTCGGTGTGGGCGGCGAGGTTCGCCAGGATCACGGCGGGCGAGGAGGAGGCGACGCCCGGCATCGAGTGGTGCTCGGCGACCCAGTACCGGTTGAAGCCCCGCGCCTCGGTGAGGCGGGCCAGCTCCACGCTGGTGCGCAGCGCGTCGCTCGCGGTGCTCCCGGCTCCCACGGTGACCAGGTCGAGTACGGAGAGGGGGACGGGGGCGGTGCCGTGCACGGCACCCCGGATCTCGTCTGCCGGCACGGTGGATGCCTCCTGTTTACGGCGTGCTCTGTCCTGCCGTGCCGTAACAGGAGGCAGTCCCCGCTTATTCCACGGCCGGGCCGGAGGAGTCCTGGCCGGAGCCGGTTGTCAGAGCTGGGCGACGGGCTCGCGGGTGAAGAGGGCGCCGAGGGTGTCGGTGTGCAGCCGGCGGTCGGCCAGCCGCAGCCCCTCCCACACCGAGACCTGGGACGCGGTGAGCACCGGCTTGCCGAGCGCGGCCTCCAGCGCGGACAGGTGGGCGGCGGTGCGCAGCGAGGTGTCGGGCAGCAGCACCGCCTGGGCGTCCGGGGTGTCGGCGGCCCGTGCCAGGGCCACCAGTTCCGCCTCGTCGCCCTCGGCGGCGCGCTCGGCGGTGAGGGCGTCGACCTCCTCGGCGCCGGTCACCTCCAGGCCGCCGTCGGCCAGGAACGCCCGGAACAGCGCGGCCGTCTTCGGCGGGTGGGCGTGGGCGACGGCGACCTTGCGGACGCCGAGTGCCCGGGCGGCGTGCACGAAGCCCAGCGAGGTGGAGGAGGCGGGGAGTCCCGCCTGCCGGGCCAGTTCCGTCGCCTCGGTGTGCGCGCCCTTCCAGCCGTGCGCGAAGCCGCCCGCCGGGCTCGTCCACACCACGGCCTCGGCGCCGGTCAGCCGCAGTCCCTCCATGGCCGCCGTGAGCCGTCCGGCGAAGTCCGCGCCGTGCAGCGGCTCCACCGCGTGGGCGTCCTCGCCGGTGCCGGTGTGCACCAGGTCCAGCCGGACCGCGCCGGCGAGCAGTTGCTCGACGCGCGGGTAGTCGTCCTCGCCGCGATGGCCCGGGCAGAGGAATCCGATCGCTGTCATGTCGGCCTTTCTGTCTTCGTCCACGGTCTGTTCAGGGATCTCCCCTGCGTCTTCCCCCGCTTCCCGCGAGGGCGCCCCGTGTGGCCCGCACGGCGGTACGGGCACCCCCGCTCCCGGTCCGGGTACCCAGCACAGGCCGGATCGCCCCCTCGGGGCGCGGCCCGTTGACGGCGCCGGGCCCCCGTGCCAGCGTGGGGCGACCGCGCGGGAGAGGGGAGGTGGCAGGCCGATGGCCCTCCCCACCCTGCTGGTGCTGGGCGCCGATCCGCCGCCGAGGCTCGGCCGGCTCACCGGGCGGGCCCGCGTGCTGCACACCGACGACGAGGGTCTGGCCGCGCTGCTGCCGGAGGCGGACGTACTGCTGGTGTGGGACTTCCAGTCGCGGGCGGTGCGCGACGCCTGGCCCGGCGAGGGGCCGCGCCCGGCCTGGGTGCACACGGCGAGCGCGGGCGTGGACCATCTGCTCTGCCCCGAACTGGCCGCCTCCGACACGGTGGTGACCAACGCGCGCGGCATCTTCGACCAGCCGATGGCCGAGTACGTGGCCGCCCTCGTGCTCGCGGCCGCCAAGGACCTCCCGCGCACGCTGGAGCTCCAGCGGGACCGCGTCTGGCGGCACCGCGAGACGCGCCGGGTGGCGGGCACCCGCGCCTGTGTGGTCGGCTCCGGGCCGATCGGCCGGGCCATCGCCGACACCCTGAAGGCACTCGGAGTCAGGCCCGCGCTGGTGGGCCGGGCACCGCGCACCGGTGTGCACGGACCGGCCGACCTGGACCGGCTGATCGCCCGCGCGGACTGGGTGATCGCGGCCGCCCCGCTCACCGACCGGACACGCGGCATGTTCGACGCGCACCGCTTCGGCGTGATGCAGCCCTCGGCCGTCTTCGTCAACGTCGGCCGGGGTGAGCTGGTGGACGAGGCCGCCCTCGCCCAGGCGCTGCGCAGACGCTGGATCGCGGGCGCCGCGCTGGACGTCTTCAGCACCGAACCCCTGCCCGGCGACAGCCCGTTGTGGGACCTGCCCGGCCTGCTCGTCTCGCCGCACATGAGCGGCGACACGGTCGGCTGGCGGGACGAACTCGGCGCCCAGTTCGTGGACCTGTTCGAGCGCTGGGCGGCCGGAAGAGCGCTGGTCAACGTGGTGGACAAGAAGCGCGGTTACGTACCGGGTCACTGAACTCCCCTGCCCTGTCGAGACAGGTGCGGGTCACCCAGTACGCGGCCGGCCCGAGCGCCCCCGCGGCCGACGAGTGGGTCGACTTCCGCTCCTCCACGCACGCCACCGCCGTCGGCAAGAGCCTGCTGGGCCGGCTCGGCCACGACGCCCGGCGCGACCGCCTGTCCCGGCACCGGACGGCCCGGCCGGCCTCGCGGACGATCACTAGTGACAAGCTGCTGCTGTCCCGGCTGGAGTCCCAGCCGCCCACGGTCCCGGTGCCCGCCCTCCAGGAGTACGCGCTCGGCACGGTCTGCGCGGCCGTCCCGATCACGGCCGGGGCGTCCGTCGGCCGCCTGGCCGTGTCGCTGCCGGTGGAGCGCGCGCACCGGCCGCGCCGGGCGGCGGACGCCCTCAGCCGCCACGCGGCCCCGGTCCTGCTCCCGCTGGCGCTGCAGGTGGTCCGGAGCACCCTCGGGGACCAGGTAGTATTTTCTTCGTCGCCGGCCGCGAAAGCGGAAGGCGGGAGTCATGCGCCGCTAGCTCAGTTGGTTAGAGCAGCTGACTCTTAATCAGCGGGTCCGGGGTTCGAGTCCCTGGCGGCGCACA
>NZ_WWKH01000118.1:0-1987 GCF_009865595.1 Streptomyces sp. SID1328
CTGGTGGCGGGTGATGTGCCTGACCGGCGTCGACTATTTCTCCACCCTCGGCTACCAGCCCGGCATCGCCGCCCTCGCGGCCGGCGCCCTCTCCCCGCTGGCCACCCTGGTGCTGATCGCGCTGACGCTGTTCGGCGCGCTCCCGGTCTACCGCAGGGTCGCGCACGAGAGCCCGCACGGCGAGGGCTCGATCGCCATGCTGGAGCGGCTGCTGTCCTGGTGGTCGGGGAAGATCCTGGTGCTGGTGCTGCTGGGGTTCGCCGCCACCGACTTCATGATCACCATGACGCTGTCCTCGGCGGACGCGGCCGCGCACGTGATCGAGAACCCGTTCGCCCCGCACTGGACCGAGGGCAGGGGCGTCTGGATCACCCTGGTCCTGCTCGGACTGCTCGGCGCGGTCTTCCTGAAGGGCTTCCAGGAGGCCATCGGGATCGCCGTCGTCCTGGTCGCCACCTATCTCGCACTCAATGTGGTGGTCCTGGCCGTCTGCGCCTACCAGGTCCTCACCCACCCGGTGCGGATCGAGGACTGGACACACCTGATGACGGCGGAGCACTCCTCCCCGCTCGCCATGGTCGGCGTGGCCCTGCTGGTCTTCCCCAAGCTCGCGCTCGGCATGTCCGGCTTCGAGACCGGCGTGGCGGTGATGCCGCAGATCAAGGGCGGCGCCCAGGACACCTACGAGAACCCGGCGGGCCGCATCCGGGGTGCCCGCAAGCTGCTCACCACGGCCGCGCTGATCATGAGCTGCCTGCTGCTGCTCTCCAGCCTGGCGACGACGATCCTGATCCCCGAGAAGGACTTCGAGACCGGCGGCCCGGCCAACGGACGCGCTCTCGCCTACCTCGCCCACCAGTACCTCGGCGAGATCTTCGGCACGGTGTACGACCTGTCCACCATCACCATCCTGTGGTTCGCGGGCGCCTCCGCGATGGCCGGACTGCTCAACCTGGTCCCGCGCTATCTGCCCCGCTACGGCATGGCCCCGGAGTGGACGCGCGCGGTGCGGCCCCTGGTGCTGGTGTTTCTGGTGGCGGCGGTGCTGATCACCCTGTGGTTCCACGCGAGCGTGGACGCGCAGAGCGGGGCGTACGCGACCGGCGTGCTGGTGCTGATGCTGTCGGCGGCCTTCGCCTCCACGGTCGCCGTACACCGGCGCGGGCACCGGGCGGCCACGATCGGCTTCGGCACGATCACCGTCGTCTTCGTCTACACCCTGGTCGCCAACGTGATCGAACGGCCCGACGGCATCAAGATCGCGTCCATCTTCATCGTGCTGATCCTGCTGACCTCGATCGGCTCGCGGGTGCACCGCGCCTTCGAACTCCGCGCCGCCGAGGTGGTGTTCGACGACGCCGCGCTGCGCATCGTCGACGAGGCCGCCGAGCACGGCCCGCTCCAGCTCATCGCCAACGAGCCGCAGGAACACAGCAGGCAGGAGTACCGGGAGAAGGAGCGCGAGCAGCGCCAGCACACCCGGCTGCCCAAGGGCGCCTCCGTGGTGTTCCTGGAGGTGTTCGTCCAGGACTCCTCCGAGTTCACCGGCGAGATCACGGTCCACGGCGACGAGAAGCACGGAGTACGACGGCTGCGCGCGGACGGGCCGACGGTGCCCAACACCATCGCCGCCGTGCTGCTGGCCCTGCGCGACCGCACCGGCAAGGTGCCGCACGTCTACTTCAACTGGACTGAGGGCAACCCGGTCAGCCACCTGCTCCAGTTCCTGGTCTTCGGCAACGGCGAGGCGGCGCCGGTCACCCGCGAGGTGCTGCGCCGCGCGGAACCGGACCCGGAGCGGAGGCCCTGGGTGCACGTCGGCTGAGCACTCAGCCGGGGTTGCCCAGCTCCCCCGCGAGGTCGAGGGCGAGGAGGCGGTCGGCGTAGAGGAAGGTCTCGAAGCGGGCGCCGTCGGGGAGGTCCGGGGCGCTCGCCACGTCCCGGAGCACCGCGAGGACGCCGGGCAGGTCGAGGTCGTCCTCCCAGG
>NZ_WWKH01000119.1:0-4640 GCF_009865595.1 Streptomyces sp. SID1328
CGCCGGGCCGCCGCCTTCCTGCCGACCGCCGTACGGACCTTCGTCGGCACCGCCGCCGCGGGCGGGACCGCCCTCTTCCTCGGCGTCGGCCACAGCTACTGGGCCGCGATCTCCGCAGCCGCCGTGCTGCACTCCGTCAACGTGTGGAGCACCATGCAGCGGGCCGTGCAGCGCACCCTCGGCACCGCCATCGGCCTGCTGCTGACCAGCGCCGTCCTCGTCCTGCATCCCGGCCCGGTGGCGATCATCTGCCTGATCATCGTCTTCGAGTTCTTCCTGGAGTACGTCGTCGCCCGCAACTACGGTCTCGGCGTCGTCTTCCTCACCCCGCTCGCCCTGCTGCTCAGCGAACTCTCCTCGCCCGTCTCCGCCTCCCGGCTGCTGCACGACCGCGTGATCGGCAGCGGCATCGGCATCGGCGTCGGCCTGGTCTGCGCCCTGCTCCTGGTGCACGGCCGGGCCACCGTCCGGATACGGGAGGCGGTGCACCTGTGCACGGTCGTCTCCGACCAGGCCGAGCAAGCCCTGCACAGCACGGCCGCCCGGCGCCGGGTGACCCAGGTGCAGTTGGCCGCGTCCACCGTCGAGCTGTACGAGGCCAAGGAGGCCGCGAGCGGCGAACTGCGGCCCACCGGCGTCGACCCCGCCGTCGTCGCCGCCGCCGAGCACCGCGCGTACGACCTGCTGGGCCGGCTCAGCCGTGCCGTGCTCGCCGACGACCGGGCCGGACGCGGCCGGGGCCGCAGACGCCCCGGAGCGACTCGTCCCTCCTGAGCCGCAAAGGCTCGGCTTTACTTCCACAAACCGTTCCGCGCGCACCGGCCCCGTGCCCCGTGACGGCGAATTCGCGGGGTTCGGTGCGGCCGATATGAACGGGCCGCGCCGTCGGCGTGAATCCGCACGACAAACCGCCCGGAGCGTCTATGTTCGTCTCGCGCGCAAGCTGATCGGAAAGCAGGCTTCCATGACCGGGACACAGCCCGTCGTCGTCCCTCCGGCCAGGGCGGCGGTATTCCGCGTGGTCACCATCGATGAGGGCGGCGAGGACACCGCACGAGGCCTGCTGGAGGACGTGCAGTCGCTGCGTCGCTCCATCGGCTACACCCGTACACCCGACATCACCGAGCAGATGCTCCGGAACGTGTTCCTCGGCCGGCGGCCCGGACAGCACGACCAGATCCTCGACTGCTCGACCGCCGTCACCGGTTGCCTGTTCCACGTCCCGACCGTCGCCTTCCTCGACACGCTGCCCGCCGCCCCCGGGAAGAAGGCGGCCGAGCGGGACATAGCCCTCAACGCCTCATAAGCCCCAGACGCCTGAACGGACGGCACCGGCCCTCTCTCAGGGCCGGTGCCGTCCGTGCGTTCAGGCCCCAACCCTCCGCCAGCGGACGCTGACCGGACCCAGGAAGCACTCATGTCGCCTCTCTCGCACGGCACTTCCCAGCAGCACCCCGACGAACCCGCCCTCGCCCTCAACCCGTTCTTCGGGCAGGCGAACCCGGTGAGGGAAATGACCGAGGAGCCGCCCAAGCACCGCCTGGCGGAACTGCCGTTGCCCCCCGACACCGCCTATCAGGTGGTCCACGACGAGCTGATGCTCGACGGCAACGCCCGGCTCAACCTCGCCACCTTCGTCACCACCTGGATGGAGCCCCAGGCCCGGCGGCTGATGGGGGAGTCCCGCGACAAGAACATCATCGACAAGGACGAGTACCCGCGCACCGCCGAGCTGGAGCGGCGCTGCGTGGCCATGCTCGCCGACCTGTGGAACGCCCCCGACCCCTCGCAGGCCGTGGGCTGTTCGACCACCGGCTCCAGCGAGGCGTGCATGCTCGCCGGGCTCGCCCTGAAGCGCCGCTGGACCCAGCGCAACGCCGACCGTTACCCCGGCAGCGCCCGCCCCAACCTGGTCATCGGCATCAATGCCCAGGTCTGCTGGGAGAAGTTCTGCAACTACTGGGAGGTCGAGGCCCGCCAACTCCCCATGGAGGGCGACCGGTTCCACCTCGACCCGCACGAAGCGGCCGAGCTGTGCGACGAGAACACCATCGGTGTCGTCGGCATTCTCGGCTCCACCTTCGACGGCTCCTACGAGCCCATCGCCCAGCTCTGCGCCGCCCTCGACGCCCACCAGGAGCGCACCGGTCTCGACATCCCGGTCCACGTCGACGGCGCCTCGGGCGCGATGATCGCCCCGTTCCTCGACCCCGGCCTGGAGTGGGACTTCCGGCTCCCGCGCGTGGCCTCGATCAACACCTCCGGCCACAAGTACGGGCTGGTCTACCCCGGCGTCGGCTGGGCCCTGTGGCGGGACAAGGAGGCGCTGCCCGAGGACCTGGTCTTCCAGGTCAACTACCTCGGCGGCGACATGCCGACCTTCGCCCTCAACTTCTCCCGCCCCGGCTCCCAGGTCATCGCGCAGTACTACACCTTCCTGCGCCTGGGCCGCGAAGGCTTCCGCGCGGTCCAGCAGGCCACCCGCGACGTCGCCATGTCGCTGGCCCGGAAGGTCGAGGAGATGGGCGACTTCAAGCTGCTCACGCGCGGCGACCAGTTGCCGGTGTTCGCCTTCACCACCGCCGACCACGTCACGTCCTACGACGTCTTCGACATCTCCCGCCGGATGCGGGAGACCGGCTGGCTGGTGCCCGCGTACACCTTCCCGCGCAACCGCCAGGACCTCGCCGTGCTGCGGGTGGTGTGCCGCAACGGCTTCACCCGCGACCTCGCCGACCTGTTCGCCCAGGACCTCACCCGGCTGCTGCCCGAGCTGCGCGACCAGCCGCACCCGATGGTCCGCGACCACCAGGCCGGGACCGGGTTCCACCACTCGGAGAACCGCGCGGAGCGGTAGCCCGCCAAGAACGATTCTCGTACAGGCGCTTGACCGTCGCCTCGCGCCGCACGCCCGCAGCGGGGCGATGTTCCTGGTCACCGGCTGAACCTCTTCGACGAGGTCGACATCACCGTGACGCCTGCCGCTCAGGCGTCACTCCAAAAGCGGCCGGCCTTTTCCGCGAGGGCCGGTCGCTTTCGTATGTACCGCGCTTTCAGGCACCGATTTCGATCGAGCGCCGGGTCGCCGTCTGGGATTTCGGCAGCCGGACCGTCAGGACACCGTCGGAGAGATCGGCCTGAACGCCCTCGACATTGACGTCACCGGGGACCCGTACCCCGTAGGAGAAACTGCCGTCCCTGCGGCGCAGGGCGTTTCCGCCGGTGCTCTCGTCGAGCGAGCCGTGAATGTGGAGTTCTCGGCCGTCGACCTCGATGTTCACGCTCTCGCGGGGAATGCCCGGCAATTCGGCGCGGATCAGATAGGCGTCGCCCGCGTCCTCCTCCTCGACCAGCGGCATCCAGTGCCGGGCCGGCTCGGCCGGCTGCGCTGACTGCTCCACCAGGCGGCTGACCTCGCCCCACAACTGCTGGAGTTCCACCACGGGATCGTGACCGGCCCACCAGGCCGACCTCGCAACGCCCGCACGTTCGCTCATGCCCGGACTCCTCTTCTTCTCGCGTGCATATAAAGGAGTGTGCACAACACCCTCGACAGCGGCAGCAAGGCTCAGGCAAATGGGTGGGGAAAGCCCGGAAATCCCTTGGGGGAGCTTGCTTCCTCGGGTTGCGAGGCCCTGGACATCGCGGTTCAGTGAGAACCTGATCCGTCGCGCACCAGGAGCTGCCATGTCGATGTCGTTCGGTTCACCGTTCGGTTCGTCCGACCCTTTCAGCGACCTGCTGAATCGGTTCTTCGGCATGTCACCGGCGTCATCGCCCCCTGCTGTGCAGCGAGTTCCCATCGGCCGGCTGCTGACGGAGTCCTCGCAGGAACTGCTCAACCTGGCCGCGCAGAAGGCCGAGGAGGACGGCACCTCCGACCTCGACACCCAGCACCTGCTGTGGGCCGCGACCAAGGTCGAGCCCAGCCGCCGCATCCTCGCGCAGGCCGGGGTCGACCCCGACAAACTTGCCCAGACGATCAGTGAGGTGCTGCCCGGCGAGTCCGCCACCCCGTCCGCCGAGCCGGGCCTCACCCCGGCCGCCAAGCGCACCCTGGCCGACGCCTTCGCTCAGTCCCAGGCGGCCGGCAACTCCTACATAGGCCCGGAGCACATCCTGGCCGCGCTGCTGGACGACCCCGACTCCGGCGCGGGCCGCCTGCTGTCCTCCGAGGGCGTCGACAGCAGGAAACTGGCCTCCCGCTCCGAGCAGGCCGCCCGCCCGGACCAGGGCCGCGCCGGGGGAGGGCCGACCAGCACGCTGGACGAGTTCGGCCGCGACGTCACCGAGGAGGCCAGGCAGGGCAAGCTCGACCCGGTGGTCGGACGCGCGGACGAGATCGAGCAGACGGTCGAGATCCTCTCCCGCCGCTCCAAGAACAACCCGGTGCTCATCGGTGAGCCCGGCGTCGGCAAGACCGCCATCGTCGAGGGACTCGCCCAGCGCATCGTGATCGGGGACGTACCCGACACCCTGAAGGACAAGCGGGTCGTAGCCCTCGACATGTCCGGCCTGGTGGCCGGTGCCCAGTACCGCGGCCAGTTCGAGGAGCGGCTGAAGAAGGTCATCGAGGACGTCCAGGCGTCCGAGGGCGAGATCATCCTCTTCATCGACGAGCTGCACACCGTCGTCGGCGC
>NZ_WWKH01000120.1:0-1667 GCF_009865595.1 Streptomyces sp. SID1328
GAGCGCGGCGCCGAGGTACCGCAGCCGCGTCGCCGCAGGGGGGCCGAGCCGGAGCCGCCGCCAGGGCGGCGCAACCGGCGCCCGGTGAAGAAGAAGTCGAAGGCCAAGAAGATCGTGGCCTGGACCGGCGGGGGTCTGGCGCTGGTGCTGGTCGCCACGGGCTCGGCGGGCTACCTCTACCTCAAGCATCTCGAGGGCAACGTCTCCGCGACCGACGTCGGCAGCGCGGCGAAGCAGGGCTTCAGCAAGGACGGCGCCTTCAACATACTGATCATCGGCACCGACAAGCGCACCGGCGCCGGCAACGAGGGCTACGGCGACAAGAACAGCGTCGGCCACGCGGACACCAACATCCTGCTGCACGTCGCCAAGGACCGGACCAACGCGACGGCGCTGAGCATCCCCCGCGACATGATCGTGGACGTGCCGGACTGCGAGACCCTCCAGCCCGACGGCAGCAAGAAGGTCATCCCCGGCTCGAGCCAGGTCCGCTTCAACACCAGCCTCGGCCAGGAGGGCCGGGACGCGGGCTGCACGATGCGCACGGTGAAGGCGGTCACGGGCATCACGCCGGACCACTTCATGATGGTCGACTTCAACGCGGTCAAGACGCTGACCTCGGCGGTCGGCGGCGTCAAGGTCTGCCTGAAGCACGCGGTGAACGACAAGGACTCCCACCTGCAGCTGCCCGCCGGCGAGTCCAAGGTCGAGGGCGAGCAGGCGCTGGCGTTCGTCCGTACCCGGCACGCCTGGGGCAACCAGGGCGACCTGGACCGGATCAAGGTGCAGCAGCAGTTCATGGGGTCGCTGATGCGGGACATGTCCTCCAGCGACACCCTGACCAATCCCAGCAAGCTGCTGGACCTCGCCGAGGCGGCGACCAACGCGCTCACCGTCGACAAGGGCATCAAGTCCGTGAGCACGCTCAAGGACATAGCGCTGGAGATGAAGAAGGTGCCGCCGAAGAACATCACCTTCATGACGGTGCCGGTGAAGGACAACCCTGCGGATGGCGTGATCCACAAGACCGTGATCGTCAACCCCGAGCTGGGGCCGCCTGTCTTCGACGCCATCAACAACGACGTCTCCTTCACCGACGTCAAGAAGAAGGAGAAGGCCGCCAAGGACGCCCAGGCCGCCCGGCTCAAGGGCACCAGGTCGGCCCCCTCCGACGTGCGGGTGCGCATCATGAACGGCGGCGCGGCCGACGGCGCCGCGCAGGATGTCGTGAACTGGATGCAGACCGAGAAGGGCATCCTCAAGTCGGAGAACGCGGGCAACGCCCCGGCCGAGGTGAGCAGGACGACGCTGGAGTACGCGCCCGACCAGGCACCGCAGGCACGCGAACTGGCCGCCCTCATGGGCCTGTCCGGCTCGGCGCTGAAGCCGGGTAAGAGCGTCACCAACGCCCAGGGTCTGCCCACGATGTCGCTGACACTGGGCAAGGACTTCAAGGGCGCGGGTGTCTCGCTCACCGCTCCCGCCAAGGCACCGGACGTGAGTGACAAGTCCACGGCCGACAAGGTGGAGTGCGCCTCCTAGGTAACCCAATGGGCCCGTCGTGCGTCTAACTCGGCGCGGGACGGGCCCGTTTGCTGCGTGTGTGGTGGAAGGACGGGGAGTTGTCGCAAAGTCGGGTTCGGGAGAGGGGTTCGGTGGCGCAGGAC
>NZ_WWKH01000013.1:0-3763 GCF_009865595.1 Streptomyces sp. SID1328
TACCGGGACCGGGGCACCGCGCCGTTCACCGAGGACGACCTGCGCCTCGCCGACGAGCTGACGCGGCACACGGCGGTGTGCCTGGACAACGCCCGGCTGTACACGCGGGAGCGGTCGGTGGCCCGTATCCTCCAGCTCAGTCTGCGGCCGGCCCACGTTCCGGGGCACAGCGCGGTGGCCACCGCCCACAGCTATGTGCCGAGCAGCACCAGCGGGGACTGGTTCGACATCATCCCGCTGTCCGGGGCGCGGGTGGCGCTGGTCGTCGGGGAGCCGACCACACGGGGCATCCGGGCGGCCGTCACCATGGGCGGTCTGCGGGCCGCCATCGGCGCGCTGGCCTCGCTCGACCTGACGCCCGAGGAACTGCTGGAGCGGCTGCACGACCTGGTGGGCCGGCTGGACGCGGAGGAGTCGCGGCACCCGGACGAGTCCCAGGACAGCCTGCGCGCGGGCACCACGTGTCTGTACGCGGTCTACGACCCGGTGGCGCAGCGGTGCACGGTGGCCAGCGCGGGCCATCCGCCGCCCGTCGTGGCCCGGCCCGACGAGCCGGCGACCTTCGCGCAGGTCCCGGTCGGCCCGGCGCTGGGCCGGGGCGCGCCCCGCTACCGCGTGGGGCACTTCGACGTGCCGGCGGGCACGCTGATGGTGCTGTGCAACCCGGTGCTGCTGCGGGACTCGAGCCCCGATTCCGGTGACCAACTGACCCGGCTCAACAGCGCGTTGCAACCACGGGACCGCCCCCTGCCGGACATCTGCGATGCCCTGCTGCACGATCTGGCGCCGGACCGTCCGGGCGACGACGGGGTACTGCTGGTCGCCCGCACCCTCGCCCTGGGCGCCGACAAGGTGGCCTCCTGGTCGCTGCCGAACGAGCCGCAGGCGGTGTCGCTGGCCCGCGAGCGCACCGAGGAACGGCTGAGGCACTGGCATCTGGCGGACCTCGCGTTCACCGCGACCCTGGTGGTCAGCGAGCTGGTGACCAACGCGGTCCGCTACTCCACGGGACCGATCCGGCTGCGGCTGGTCCGCGACCGGGCCCTGATCATCGAGGTCACCGACGACAGCAGCACCACCCCGCAGTTGCGGCAGGCCGAGGACGACGACGAGCACGGGCGCGGGCTGACCATCACCTCCCAGCTCACCGAGCGCTGGGGCACCCGCCGGGAGCACCGGGGCAAGACCATCTGGGCCGAACTCCCCATCGATAATTGAGAGTTGGGGTGTGAAAGGTGTGACGGGACCGGTCGCCGGGCGCCTTCCGTGACGGGTGCGGTGTGGTGGACACTGCGCTCCACGCATTCCCGCGCTCCCACCCCCCATCACAGCCGAGGGCCGCCTCCATGCCGACCGCTCCCCGTTCCCTGCGCCTGGCCGCCACCGCCGCCGGGCTGCTGCTCGCCTCCAGCATGACCATCACGGCACACGCCGCACCGGTACCGACACCGGCCCCGGTCGCGCACGCCGCGACACAGGCGGCCGCCGACTGGTCGGCCCCGCTGTCGACGCAGGGCCGGTACATCGTGGACAGCCGGGGCAACCGGTTCCGGCTGAGGGCCGCCAACTGGGACGGCGCACAGGGTTCCTACAACGGCAGCGGCAGCCTGGACGACCCGGCCAGCCACCACGCGGGCCAGAACGCGCACGACATCCCGCTCGGCCTCGACCGGGTCCCGATCGCCCGACTGCTCTCCGACTTCCGGGAGCTGGGCGTCAACACCATTCGGCTGCCGTTCTCCAACGAGCTGGTCCACCGCACAACACCCGTACCGGACGCGGCGGTCACCGCCAACCCGCAGTTGCGCGGCAAGACCCCGCTCCAGGTGTACGACGCGGTCGTGGACGCGCTCAGCCAGGCCGGATTCGCCGTCATCCTGAACAACCACACCAACACCTCCCGCTGGTGCTGCGGCATCGACGGCAACGAACGCTGGAACAGCAGCCAGTCCACGCAACAGTGGGCGGACGACTGGGTCTTCATGGCCCGCCGCTACGCGTCCGTGCCCGGTGTCGTCGGCGCCGACCTGTACAACGAGGTCCGCCGGGACGTCCTGGACGACCCCAACTGGGGCCTGGGCGACGCCCACGACTGGTACGCGGCGGCCCAGACGGCCGGCGACCGCATCCTCACCGAGGCCAACCCCGGACTGCTCATCGTGATCGAGGGCATCAACTGGACCGGCGTCCCGGTCGACGGACTCCCGCACGGGCGCCCGCAGCTGACCCCGGCCCGCACCCTCTCCCACACCCTGGTCGACTCCCACAAGCTGGTCTACTCGGCGCACTTCTACGGCTACACCGGCCCCCGGCACAGCGGCGCCACCGGCATCGGCGAGACGCACGACGCCCGCTACCAGGACCTGTCCCGTGAGGAGTTGGACGCGGCGCTCACCGACGAGGCGTTCTTCGCGGAGGAGTCCGGCCGCCACTACACCGCGCCGGTGTGGATCAGCGAGTTCGGCGCCGGGGCCGGGGAGACCAACCCGGCGACCCGCGCCTGGTTCGGCAACATCACCGACTACTTCACCGATCACGACGCCGACTTCGCGTACTGGCCGCTGGTCGGCTTCGAGGGCCACGACGACTGGGCGCTGCTCCGCTACGACGAGAGCGGCCGCCGCTCCGGGCTCCTCGACTCCGGCGACTGGCGGGCCCCGGCCTGGCGGCACCTGATGGACACTCCGGGGAAGACCGGGCCCGTCCCGACGGCCGCCGTGTGGAAGATGCTGAACACCGACCACGGGGACGCGGTGGCGTCGCTGCGGGTGCGGAACACCGGCGACTGGGACTCGGGTGCGTACAAGGCGGCCTGCCCGGACGGGCTGCGGCTGACCGGGCTGAGCCACACGGGCGGGCGCGGGCTGTGCACGGAAGCGGGGGCCGCCGGTCTCCGCGCGGCGGACGGTGCGCAGAGCGTCGTCAAGGACGAGCGGTTCGTCTCCGGCGGCGACTGGGCGTCCGGGTACACCAAGCTGCAGTGCCCGTCCGGCGCGTTCCTGATCGGGTACAGCCTGCGCGGCGAGCGGGTGTCGGCGGCGCTGTGCGCACCGGGCCGGTCGGCGCTCGGGGGCAGCGGGCGGACCGTGTGGTTCGACCGCTCGGACGACCGGCCCTCGGACGGCGCGGGCGGCGAGTTCGCCGAGGGCGCGTACAAAGGCCAGTGCGCGGTGAACGAGTACGCGGCCGGGATCGCCTTCACCACGCGCCTCGGCGCCCGGCAGGGCCCGGCGGCACTGCTGTGCCGGACCCTCCCGTAACGGGGACTCAGCCGGGGTCGGTGACTTCGAAGGAGAGGTCGTTGTCGACCGTGTAGTAGGGGCGGACGAGTTGGCCGCCATCGGACGCGGCCGCGTACACGAAGGAGTGTTTGCGGTCCGCCACGTCGTCCAGGACGCGGCCCACCCGGACGGGGGCCGCGTCGGCGGTGGGCAGGACGTGGACGTCCCAGTAGCGCACGGCCACGCCCGTGAGGTCCGCGTGGTCGACGGTGAACCGGAAACCCCGGCCGTCCCCGTCGACGCTCGGGCTCAGGGTGCGCTCCTCGCGGCTGCGGCGCCCGCGCAGCCGTACGACGGCGTCCTCGCCCAGCTCCGTGCCGTGCAGGCGCGCGGTGACGGCGGTGGCCTTGTCGCCGACCTCGATCGGCCCGGCCTCCGCGTGCGCCGGGCGCAGCCAGGCCCGTACGGCGAGGAAGCCGTCCAGCGCCCGGTACGGGATGCGGACCGCCACCGGGGACGGCCGGTCGGTACGGGCGCCGTCG
>NZ_WWKH01000121.1:0-1633 GCF_009865595.1 Streptomyces sp. SID1328
TCGTCGTCACCCACGAGATGGGCTTCGCCCGCGAGGTCGGCGACAGCCTGGTCTTCATGGACGGCGGAGTGGTCGTCGAATCCGGCCACCCCCGAGACGTCCTCACCAACCCCCGGCACGAACGCACCCAGTCGTTCCTGTCGAAGGTGCTGTAGCCGTCACGGACACCCCGGGGGGCGGTACGGGTCATCCCGTACCGCCCCCCGTCCGTGCGTCACTTCAGCGCGAGCAGCAGCGTGTCCGAGGGCGAGCACCACACCGGCCGGGCCTCGCCGAAGCCCTGCTCGCGGAGGGCGGAGGCGTGCCAGGCGGCGGACGGGGTGTCGCCGTCGGCGTGTTCGCCGTAGATCTCGAAGCGGCGGGCGGTGGGGCCGGCGAGGACCGGGTCCTGGGCGGCGAGCTGCCACCACTCGGCCCAGTCGAGGGCCCCGTCCCGCCTGGCCCGGTCCATCCGCGCGTGCCGCTGGGCGCGTTCGGCGGCGTTGATCCGGGGCGTGGACTCGTCGGTCATGTGATCGGCGTTCATGAACACCCCGCCCTCCCGCACCAGCCCCGCGAGCTGCCCGTACAGCACGGTGAGCGGCTCGGTGTGCAGCCAGTGCAGGGCGGTGGCGGTGAGCACGGCGTCGTAGGAGCCGTACGGCAGCGCCGCCGGCCAGCCGGTGTCCTTGAGGTCGGCCTCGACGAAGGTCACCCGGTCGTCGCCCGCGAACGTGCCGCGGGCGATGGCGAGCAGGGCCGGATCGAGGTCGATCCCGGTGCTGGTCGCCTCCGGGAACCGCGCCAGCAGCCGCGCGGTGATCGTGCCCGTACCGCACGCGAGGTCGAGCACGCGCGGGGCCGTGCCGGCGAACGCCTCCACCATGTCGAGCATGACCCGGAACCGCTCCTCGCGGTCGGGCATGTACCACTCCTGCTGCCGGTCCCAGCTCTCCTGCCAGGCGGCCCAGTCCGTCCCCGTACCTATGGTGGTCACGATTCCCCATCCCCTTCCGCGCACGCGTAATACCCTGGAAGTGCGTCCGGCCATTACCCGACCGCAGACACGACCATAGAGCGCCCTCGTAAGGACTACAAGTGGAACTGGCCCATTACTCGGACTACGCCGTACGCCTCGTCAACAGCGAGGAGCCGGGCCAGGGCAAGGACTCCCTGACCTCGGTGGAGGCCGTACGCGACCTCTTCGGCGGGAACGCGTCGGCGGCCCGCCGCGCCACCGACGCCGATGTCACGCGCTTCCGTTCGGTCCGCGGCAGGCTGCGCGCGGTGTTCGAGGCGGCGGACGAGGGGGACGAGACGCTGGCCGTGGACCTGCTGAACTCCCTGCTGCTGGAGTTCCCGGTCAGCCCGCAGATCTCCGGTCACGACCACCGCGACGACGACGGCCGCCCGCTGTGGCACATGCACCTGGCCGATCACCCGTCGAACGTGACCGCGGGCTACGCGGCCATCGCCGCGATGGGGCTGGCGTTCCATCTGACCGAGTACGGCGTCGACCGGCTGGGCCTGTGCCAGGCCGCCCCCTGCCGGAACGCCTACCTGGACACCTCCACCAACCGCTCCCGCCGCTACTGCTCCGACCGCTGCGCGACCCGCGCGAACGTCGCCGCCTACCGCGCCCGGAAGCGCCTGG
>NZ_WWKH01000122.1:0-1183 GCF_009865595.1 Streptomyces sp. SID1328
CCCGGCCCGGCCGCGCGGCTGGCCAGGCGGGTGCTGTCGGGGCGGCGCTGATCACCCTCCCCGACCTGCGGGAAAAGCGGAACGTCACATACCGGTAACGCTCTGTCCGGATAGTGAACAAGCCATGGTTTTTCAGGGGCCGTTGACATAGAAAAACCTCATGTTCTGGGTCCTTCTCCTGCTTCCGGCCTGGGCCTTCGCCGCCATCGCCTGCACCCGGCTGTGCCTCGCCGCCGTCCGCGCGACCGCCGCGGACCGCGCGGCACGGGCCGACGGCCACGACCGTGACCTGACGCTGTACGAGACGGCGTTCCTCTCCGGCGGCCCCTCCCGCGTCGCCGACCTCGCCATGGTCCGGATGGCCCGGCAGCGCCGGCTGCTGCTCGCGCACACCGGCTGGGCCACCGTGGTGGACCCGCGCGGGCGGGACGAGATGGAACGTTCCGTCATCGGCGCGATCGGCCCGCAGGGACAGTCCCGGATCGCTCCGGTGCGGGCGGCCGCGGCCGGTACGGAGGCCGTGCAGCGGCTCGCCGACCGGCTGATCGCGGCCGGGCTGGCGGTCCCCTTCGACACCGGGACGACCGTGGCCGCCGGGGTGCGCCAGGTGCGGGCCGCCGCTGTGGCGGTGCTCGCGCTGGGCACGACCGCGCTGCTCATGCCGATCCCGGCGGACCTGCCGCGTTTCCAGATGGCGATGTGGTTCGCGCTGCCCCTGGTCCTCACCCTGAGCTGCCTGGCCATCGCCCGCGTCGAGGTGCACCCGTACCCGCGCTGGGCCTCCCCCGCCGGGCAGCGGCTCCTCGGCGAGGTGGCCCGGCGTCCGGCCGGGGACGGCGACGAGGGTTCCTTCCTCGTGCGGCTCGCGATGCGGGGCGTGCGCGCGCTGAACGAGCCCGAACTGCGGGCCGCGTTCACGCACCGCGATGCGCCGGGGGCGCACAGGGAGCACTGACGCCGACACCCGCGTGCCGGTGCTTGCCCTTCCCGAGGCCTCTTCCGAAACATCCCTTCTGTCGCCGCCGGGCCATGGCAGCCGTGCCATCGCCGCCGCGCACCGAAGGGATGTCCGATGAGAGCTGCCGCCCTGTACTCGGCCGCCGGTTCCTTGCTGCTGACCGGGCTCGCCGTGACCCCGGCCGACGGCACCCCCGGCGCGGCGGACGCGGCCGAGCTGCGCGGC
>NZ_WWKH01000123.1:0-1123 GCF_009865595.1 Streptomyces sp. SID1328
GGGAGCACCGTGCCGTCGGCGAGCGGTGGCGGGCCCAGGCCCGACAACAGGTCCGTGGCCCGGCTGCCGAGCACCGGCTCCACCGCGACCCCGCCCGAGACCGCCAGGTAGGACCGCATCCCCGCCACCGCCGCCCCCATCTCCAGCACCTCGCCGGCGGGCACCCGGACCGGTGCGCCCCAGGCCGCCGGGCGGCCGCCCACCCTCACCGGGCAGGGCGCCCCGCCCACCGCGACGGTGACCGCCGAACGGGCCCGCAGGGCACAGCCGTCGAGCGTCGTCTCCAGTACGGCCGCGTCGGGGGAGTTGCCGACCAGCCGGTTGACGAGCGCCGCGGCGGGCGGGTCGAGGGCGCCGGAGCGGGGGACGCCCAGGTGGGCATGGCCGGGCCGCCCCCGGTCCTGCACGGTCGTCAGCGCGCCCGCCCGCACCACCACCAGCGCACGGTCCGTCACGCGGCCCCCACGGGGGTGAAGCGCACCCGCGTGCCCGGCGCCAGCAGGGCGGCCGGTTCCCGCGCGGTGTCCCACAGCACCGCGTCCGTACGGCCGATCAACTGCCAGCCGCCCGGCGACGCACGCGGGTAGACGCCGGTGTACGGCCCGGCCAGCGCGACCGACCCGGCCGGGACCGCCGTACGCGGGGTGGCCCTGCGCGGCACGTACCGGTGCTCCGGCAGGCCGGTGAGGTAGCCGAAGCCGGGAGCGAAGCCGCAGAAGGCCACCGTGAACGCGGTGCCCGCGTGGATCTCGGCGACCTCGCGCGGGGACACGCCCCAGTGGGCGGCGACCTCGGCGAGGTCGGGTCCGTCGTAGCGGACGGGGAGTTCGACCGGGGCGGAGGCGGCCTCGGGGGCGGGCGGCGGCTCGGCGGCGGTCAGTTCGGCGGCCCGGCGTACCGGGTCGTCCACGCCGTCGAGCAGGACCGTACGGGCCGCCGGGACGATCTCGCGGGCGGACAGCGAGCCCGCCGCGCGCCGCCGCAGCAGCTCCGCGTGCAGGGCGCGCGCCTGCTCGGCGGAGGCGACCTCCACCAGCAGGGCGTGCGCGCCCACCGGGAGCGCCCTCACGCGAACGCCTCCACCGGCACGCCCGCCGACGCCAGCCGGGTGCGGACCCGCCGG
>NZ_WWKH01000124.1:0-1062 GCF_009865595.1 Streptomyces sp. SID1328
GGGGCAGGCGGGCGGCGGCGGAGGGGGCGGTGAGGAGGCTGAGAACCATCGAGGCCGTCAGAGGCTCGTGCGTTCGGGGCGGGCGGTGGGCCCGAGGTGGCCGGTGGCGCCCTTGGAGTGCTTGGCGGACTTCTTGCCGTGCTTCTCGTGCGACTCGGAGTGCGCGGACTCCATGTCCGGCGCCTTCACCGGGCCCGGGGCGTCGTGGTGCCCGGTCCGCAGGGCCGCCTCGCCCACCTCGGCCTCGCTCACGGGCGCGGCCTCCTCGATCACGACCTCCGTGGTCTCGGCCACCGGGGTCACGAGCGGCGGGCGGGGCTGGGTCAGCCAGGCGATGGCGGCTCCGGTCAGTGCCACGGGCCACTCCACGACCCCGGCGACGCCGAGCACGCCCGCCCCGGCGTACACCGCGAGGCGCCGGCCACGGGGCGAGACCACGCCGATCACGTCCAGCGTGTCCTGGGCCGCCTTGTTGACCATCGACGCGCCGGGCACCTTGCTCAGGACCGAGACGGCGCCGCGCAGGGGCGCGGTGAGGACCGACGACGACGTGTGCTCAGCCATGACTCTCCTCGGGCGAGATCGCCTGCCGTGCCCCACCCGGTGCCCGCAAGCACGCGCACGCTGGTCACCCCCTCCACTCCCAGGAGACGCCAACGACCGGTCCCGCGCCACTCGGCCGAACCCCTGCCTAGGACGTGGCCAGCTCCCGTTGGTACCCGGCGTACGCCACCCGGAGCGCGTCGCCCGGCCAGTCGGCGGGGAGCAGGGGGGCGGGCAGCACCGGGTCGGTGAGCAGATGGCGTACGACGGCCGCGTAGGCGGTGAGGCGGTCGGCCGGGTGGCGGGCGCCGGTGGCCCGGCCCAGGAGGGCGCGGGCCTCGGCCGCCCAGGAGTCCAGGGGCCACAGGCGGGCCACCAGTTCGGCGGCGGGCTCGTCGGGGCGGGCGGTGTACGTCAGGGCCACCCCGGTCAGCGCCTCGGGCAGCGGCCGGGCGAGGTTGGCGGGGCGCAGCCAGACGCCCTCGCGGAGTTCGGCCAGGCGCAGCGCGGTCAGCCGGG
>NZ_WWKH01000125.1:0-1238 GCF_009865595.1 Streptomyces sp. SID1328
GACGGGCCGGGCTGGGGC
The DNA here is from genome assembly GCF_009865595.1 of Streptomyces sp. SID1328. Lineage (NCBI taxonomy): Bacteria > Bacillati > Actinomycetota > Actinomycetes > Kitasatosporales > Streptomycetaceae > Streptomyces > Streptomyces sp. SID1328. The sequence continues at coordinate 19 of NZ_WWKH01000125.1, forward strand.
CGGCGCGTGCGGGCGCGGGCCTGCCGGTTGGCTCAGCGTGGGTCCACTGATCGGGCGGAGCTGGGGGCGGGGCCGGAGTGGCGCGGGGCTCGGGGACGGGGGTCCGGCATGTTCATGTGTTCATGCGATTGTCCTCGGTCCTGTCGGTGTCCCTGTCCCGCTGCTCCGCGTCCACCTCCATGCCCGCCTCGCTCTGTCTGGTGGCGGTCACCGCGCTCGCACCCGTGCCGTCCGCGGCCGCCGTCGCGCCCTGCGCGGCGGGGGACGACGGGTCCTTCCCGCTCGGCACCCGCATCCACGGCGGTCCCGACACCTACCGGGCCGGTGGGCCGCCCGGCACCTGGTACATCGACCTCGTCAACACCGGGGCGCAGGCGTGCGCGGACGTCCATCCGGTGGTGGTCCTCGTCGACGACGAGCGTCTTCTGCGCCCGTCGCAGGCCAAACTCGATTTCTACGACCGACACAAGCGGCGCCCCGTCCGGCTGGAGAGCACTGATCACCAGGAGCTGGTCGGCGTGGTCGGGGCCGACGGTTTCGCCGGGTACACCGTGGCCCCCGGCAAGACGGTCACCGTCAGGCTCCGCCTGATGATCACCTCCGAGGCGTACGCCGACCATGTCACCGTCAAGGCCGCGCTGGTCCAGCGGCGGGGGCAGGACGGGGAGTGGGTGGGGGAGTCCGAGGACTACGTCTTCGACATCGACGGCGAGGAACCGGTCCCCGCCCGCACGAAGGGCTCCGCCCCGCCGACCGCCCCGAGCCGGCCCACCGGGCCGACGGCCACGGACTCGGCGGGCCGCCCGGTGGGCACCGGGGACCCCGCTCGTCCGGTGGGCACCGACGAAGCCGGACGCCTGGTGGGCACCGATGAAGCCGGACGTCCAGTGGGCACCGAGGACCCCGCTCGTCCGAAGGGCACCGACGAAGCCGGTCGCCCGGTGGGCACTGATGAAGCCGATCGCCCGGTGGGCACTGATGAAGCCGATCGCCCGGTGGGCACTGATGAAGCCGGTCGTCCGGTGGGCACCGATGAAGCCGGTCGCCCGGTGGGCACCGACGAAGCCGGTCGCCCGGTGGGCACTGACGAATCCGGCCGCGCGGGGGACACCGAGGCGCCCGGCCGCCCGGTGAGCACCGACGAGCCCGCCCACCCGGCCGACCCCGACGAACCCGGCGAGATCCCCGACCCGACAGACCCCGACAGCATCCCGGTCACC
>NZ_WWKH01000126.1:0-1153 GCF_009865595.1 Streptomyces sp. SID1328
TCCTCGGCCCCAACGGCGCGGGCAAGTCCACCACCATGCGCCTCGTCCTCGGCCTTGACCGCCCCACCTCCGGCACCGCCACCCTCGACGGCCGGCCCTACGCCGAACTCCGCGACCCGCTGCGCCGGGTGGGCGCCCTGCTCGACGCCCGCGCCGCCCACGGTTCCCGCACCGCCCACGACCACCTGCTGGCCCTCGCCGTGAGCAACCGCCTCCCCGTCACCCGCGTCGGCGAGGTGCTGGAGCGGACCGGCCTCGCCTCGGTGGCCCGGCGCCGGGTGCGCACCTTTTCCCTCGGCATGCGCCAGCGCCTCGGCATCGCCGCCGCGCTGCTCGGCGACCCCGAGGTGATCCTGCTCGACGAACCCGCCAACGGTCTCGACCCCGAGGGCATCGTCTGGGTCCGCACGCTGCTGCGCGGGCTCGCGGCCCAGGGCCGTACGGTCCTGGTGTCCAGCCATCTGATGGGGGAGACGGCCGCCTTCGCGGACCACCTCGTCGTCCTCGGCCGGGGCCGCCTCCTCGCCGACACCCCGGTACGGGACTTCATCGACGCCCGCGTGCGCCCCCGGGTCCGGGTCCGCAGCACCGACGCCGGCGCGCTCGGGGTGCTCCTCGCCAGGCACGGGCACGAGGGGGAACGGGCGGCGGACGGCACCTGGACCGTACGGCACGCGCGCGTGGAAGAACTCGGGCGGCTGCTGGCGGGGGAGGGGCTGCCCGTGCTCGAACTCGCCGCCGAGGAGGCGAGCCTGGAGGAGGCGTACCTCGATCTGACGGCCGGCGAGGCCGAGTTCACCGCACAGCCGCAGGAGGTCTGACCATGCCGTTCCTTCCCCTACTGCACGCCGAGTGGATCAAGATCCGGACGCTGCGGTCGCTGCTCGGCGCGCTGGCGGCGCTGCTCGTCGTCACCGTGGCGTTCCCGGCGGTCACCGCAGCCCAGGCCGACCGGTCCGACCCGCTGTACTCGGTGTTCTCCGGCGTCAGCCTCGGCCAGGTCGCCGCCGTGGTTTTCGGCGCGCTGGCGGTGGCCGGCGAGTACCGGGGCGGTGCGCTGCGGCTGACGCTCGCCGCGGTGCCGGACCGGACGCGGTGGTTCGCCGCGAAGGCCGTCGCCGTCGCGCTGCCGGTGCTCGCGGTGGGGCTGCCG
>NZ_WWKH01000127.1:0-878 GCF_009865595.1 Streptomyces sp. SID1328
TCGGGACGACAGGATTTGAACCTGCGACCCCTTGACCCCCAGTCAAGTGCGCTACCAAGCTGCGCCACGTCCCGATGCGCTCACTCGCGGTGACCCGCGTGATCGCGCGAACAGCACTTTACCCCACGTACGGGACTCCTCCGAAGCGGGTTGTGGGCGGGGAGGGGCAGAATCGTCCGCATGGCAGACGCGGAGACGGGCGGAGACATCGGCGGACGCGACCGGGACACCGAGGGGCGGGCGCGGAACGCCCGGCCCCGCGACGGGCTGGGGCGGCCCTTGCCGTACGGGTCCGACGGGGTGGAGCGGCAGCCCGAGGGGGTCGTACGGAGCCCCGGCGAGACGGTCGCGGAGGCGCAGACACTGCTGGACGCCGGGAAGCCGTTCCACGCGCACGAGGTGTTCGAGGACGCCTGGAAGTCCGGCCCCGCCGCCGAGCGCGAACTGTGGCGCGGCCTCGCCCAGATCGCCGTGGGCCTCACCCACTCCGCCCGCGGCAACACCACGGGCGGCCCCCGCCTCCTGCGCCGGGGCGCGGCCGCGGTGACGGCCTGGTCCGAGCAGAACCGGCCCCACCCCTACGACCTCGACCTCCCCGGCCTCGCCACCTGGGCCGTGAACCTCGCCGGGCGGGTGGAGCAGACCTCCAGCCCCATCGATGCCGGGGCCGAGGGACCCCGTCTGCGACGGGGCTGACGGGCGCGGCCGGCCCGGCAGGACGCACCCTCGCCCTCGTGGCCTGACCGCCCGAGGCCCTGCGGACGGGGGCCAGCGTGTCACATGGTGCCGACGGGACCTCGAGGGCATGCTGAGGGGCACTCGCGATCGCGGGGCAGCCGACGAGAAGGAGTCACGCGGGTGTCGTCTCAGGGCGTTAC
>NZ_WWKH01000128.1:0-827 GCF_009865595.1 Streptomyces sp. SID1328
CGGGATCGCCTGGAGCTTCTCCTGCGCCTGGGGGCTGTCGGTCTCGGTGGCGGCGCGGCAGGACTGGAGGAGGCGTACGTCCCGCTCCAGCAGCCGGGCGCGGGCCAACTGGAGTTCGGCGGGGCGCTCGCCCGCCTCCGCGAGCGCGCGCAGCAGGGGGTGCAGGCAACCGGGGATGTCGTACTCGGGCAGCGGGCCGGCGACCGGGCGGAGCAGGCCGAGGGCGGCGAGTTCCCGCAGTACCGTCTGCGCCGTCTTGACCGAACAGCCGGCCAGAGCGGAGGCGGAGTGCGCGTCGACGGTGCCGGCCGGGGCCTGGGAGAGCAGGCGCAGGGTCCGGGCGGTGGCGGCGGGCAGTCCGTCGTGGACGAGCTGGAGGACGCGGGCCAGGACGGGGGCGTCGTCGGGGTCGCTGTGCAGCCGCTTGGCCAGGTCGGAGACGGCCGTCTGGGGGCGGGCGGCGAGCCAGCCGCCGGCCAGGGTGAGGGCGGCGGGCTGTCCCTCGCAGATCTCGGCGAGGCTCTCGGCGGAGCGCGGATCGACGGTGACGCGGACCGAGCCGGTGTACCGGGTGAGCAGTTCCACCGCCGACTTGGTGTCCAGGCCGCCCAGGGTGCAGGGGCGGACGTCGGTGATCCCGGTGAGGGGGCCGCGGGAGACGGCGACCACCAGGCAGTCGGGGGCGTCCGGGATGAGGGCGTCGACCTGTTCGGCCCCGGTGGCGTCGTCCAGCAGGAGCAGGGCACGCCGGCGGGCGAGGGCGGTGCGCAGGGCCTCGGTCAGCTCGTCCTCGGCGGCGCCCGCGGGGGCGGGGGCACCGAGCGCGC
>NZ_WWKH01000129.1:0-777 GCF_009865595.1 Streptomyces sp. SID1328
CGCAGGCCGCGCGCCCCTGACGGCCGGGTCAGCCCTTCCAGACGCGGGCGACCCGGCCGTCCTTCACCTCGAAGTTGAGGCGGCCCGTGCGGTACTCCATGGTGATGACCGCGCCGGGCGGCAGCGCACGCACCGTCTGCCAGCCCCGGCTCCGGGCGCGCCGGTCGGCGTCCTCCGGGGCCAGGCCGACATAGCTGTCCAGGGTGTCCTGCGGCTCCGGCGGCGGAGCGGGGATCTGTGCCATGCGGCCACGCTAGGCGGCCCGCGCCGCCTACGGAAGGCACCCGCCGGGCCGGCCGCCGGGGAGCTGCCCGGTCACACTTCTGTCACAGCTCCCGACGCCGGTAACCCGCGTACTCCGTCACACGTATGGGGGTTTCCGTTCACCTTCACGGGGTAATCGAACAGAATTTTCCTGTGCGGGTCGTCACGGGGTCCGATTAACGCTCGCAATGCGTCGGATCACACAGCGGAACCGGCCAAGAACGAGCCCGGAACGTTTTTCCCGCGAAATGCGGCGCACGCGCGCCGGAGCTGACGACGCATAGGAAATTCACGGGTTCTCCGCACGAACGGACATGCGAACGGCCGCCGCCCTCCGGAGGGCGGCGGCCGCGGCCGTCGAGACGGGGCCTCGCGTCAGAGCGCGAGCCGCTGCCCCGGCACGATCAGATTGGGGTCGGCCCCGATGACCGACCGGTTGGCTTCGTAGACCCGCTGCCAGCTCACCCCGTGCCGGGCGGCGATGGTGCTCAGCGTGTCGCCCTGGCGGACGGT
>NZ_WWKH01000130.1:0-745 GCF_009865595.1 Streptomyces sp. SID1328
GGCGGCCTGGTGGTGGGGGTGCTCGTGCCCGGCCGGACGGGCGGGGGCGTGATCCGCCCGGCCGGTCTGGTCGGCCCGGTCCGTCCCGCCTGTCCGGCCTGCCTGGTCGCTTTTGGGTGCGCGGACGAGCGCCAGGGCCTCCTCCACGTCGAGGTCATCGGCGTCGCCGCGCCCGGCGTGCGGTCCCGCATGGGTGCCGGAGGCGGTCATCCGGCGTCCGGGGCGGACCCGCCCCCGCCGTGCTCGGCTTCCCAGCGGGTGGCCAGGTCGGCGACCTTGGCGGACGCCTCGGCGACGGACTCGGCGTCGCCCTTGCCCTGGGCGGCGGCGTAACCGATGAGGAAGGTGGTGAGCGGGGCGGCGGGGCGGGCCACGCCGTGGGCGACGTCGCGGGCGGCGTCCAGGAGGACGCGGGTGTCGACGTCGAGCTCGATGCCCAGCTCGTTCTTGACTGCGGTGATCCATTCGTTCAGCACGTGCCCATGCTCCCTGATCCGTGCCCTGGCGTGGGCGATGTCTTCCCAGGTGTCGCAGTCGAAGGAGGCCAGCGGGTCGGTGAGCCGGGTCAGGCGCAGGGCGCCGGTCAGGCGGCGCAGGGGCAGCCCGGTCAGGCCGCCGCGCCCGGCGTGCCCGCCCTGCTCGGCGTGCTCGGTGGCGAGGTCCGCCAGGGCGCGGCGCAGGGAGGCGGTGCGGTACGCGGCCACCAGCGGCTGGTCGCGGCCGTCGTCGTCGGTGAGCATCGCCC
>NZ_WWKH01000014.1:0-3832 GCF_009865595.1 Streptomyces sp. SID1328
GGCCGCGACACCCGCACCGACCTCTTCCAGGACCGTCGGGCCTACGTGTGGAACAACGACCACGACACCGCGACCCTGCGCAATGACCATGGCCGCTTCGTCGATGACGCCTCCTGGGGCCACCACGGCGGACACCGCCACTGACGTGAAACGACCGGCCGGCGCTCCAGTAGGGGCTGGTCGGTTGACGCACTTTTCCCGGCCGCAGTGGTGCGGTTACGCGGCTGCTGCCATGCCCCGGCCCCTGGAGGAATCACATGCCCGCTGTCACGCAGGCGGCCTTCACCGTCGGCGACGTCACCTATCAGCTCACCGCCGACACCGTCCGGGCCGCCGCCGCCCGCCTGGCGCCCGGCGATTCAGCCGATCCCCATCCCAACCGCAGCTGGTACGGCCTCGTCGGCACCCACCTGTACTACGTGGTCGACCTGGTCGAAGATGCCACCGGCGCCAGGCATGTGAAGGTGAAGACGGCCCGTTTGAGCCTCGCCGAACTCGGGTTCCCCGTCTTCGCCCTGGCCTGGAACACGCTGCTGGCCCAGGGCCACCCCGGGCACACCGGCTGGCTACTCCCCTGCGCCAGCCGTCGCACGAACCCGGCGTCTGCCGGGGAGTCGGCACCTCGTCAGCGCGTATCAGCCTGTTGGCTCTGTTCGGGACAACGGGCTGTGGCACAACTTCTGTGATGTGAATACGTTGAGGGACGCCTCGTGCTACGTGGTCTACTGTCGCGCCAGGAGGGTTGGTGAGTCCCATCGGTGCGTTGGTAAAGCGGACGTGGCTGGACTGGGCGGTCTTCGTCTACCTGGTCGTAACCGCGACCAGGTGCGAGAGCCCCATCCTGATCGTCTTCTTTACGATCGTCGCGCTTGCTGTGGCAGCCGTCTGTGTACGCAAGACCTGGCGAATGGCACGGCCGGCCGACAGTGGGGCGTCACGTTCTGCGAGTGAGGCGGGGGCTCGCCCCAGAAGTTGAGCCAGAGCCGAGAACGAACAGCCCTTGTTCGCGGGCTTGGGAGGCAGTCGGCGCTCGCTGAGAATCGAGATATTCACGGGTTCCGACAGCACCGGCCCACGGTCCCGCCCTGGCGAACGTCCACGTTGCCAGGGCAGTCCGGTTGCGGCCGGGGTCAGCGGTATGCGGCGAGGAAGGCCCGCACGCCCGCGTCGGCGCAGTGGTCGAGTTGGGGCTGGGTGTGCTGCGGGCTGCCGTGGAACATGGCTTTGTTCACCGGGATCCAGAGCAGCAGGCCGGCGAAGTGGTTGGCGGCCAGGAGGGGGTCGTCGATCCGCAGCAGGCCCTGGTCGGCCAGGCGTTGGAAGGTGTCGGCCAGGGTGGCCAGTACCCGCTCGAACCCCTGCTCGTACCAGGCGGCGCCCAGGTCGGGGAAAGTGTCGGCGTTGGCGATGATGAGTCGCCGCAACTGGAGCACCTGGGGCTGGGTGAGGGTGGTCAGGAACTGGCGGGCCAGCTGCAGCAGGTTCTCCTCCAGTGAATCCGCGTCGGCGGGGACAACGGCCACCAGGTCAATCATGGCCTCGATCCGGTCGGTGGTGGCCAGGACGATCTCGGCGAACAGCTTCTCCTTGTCGGCGAAATGCTTGTACACCGTCTGCTTTGACACGGCGGCCAGCTTGGCGATGTCGTCCATGCTCGTACCGGCGTAGCCCTTCGCCATGAACACCGCTGTCGCGGCCTCCATGATCGCCTGGTGCTTGCGGGCCGAGCGTCCGCCGGGTTCGTTCGCTTCCATGCCTCCTCCTTCACGCCAATACAGTACTGGACAGTCCAGTTCCCCTTGGGTACTGTACCGTCCAGTTCCTTAGTACTGGACAGTCCAGTTCTGATGTTCCGGGGGGATCTCGTATGACGCAGGCGATTCGCGCACCGTTCACCGGCCGCGCTGCCTCAACTTCGCTCACCACCCGCGCGCTGCTCGCCTGCGGGGCGGCGGCAGGGCCGCTGTTCCTAGGGGTGGGGGTGATCGAGGGCCTCACCCGCACCCCCTTCGACTTCACCCGAAACGCCATCAGCCAGCTCAGCCTCGGCTCGCTCGGCTGGATTCAGGTCGCCAGCTTCCTGGTCACCGGCGCGCTGCTCACCGCCGGCGCGGTGGGACTGCGAAGGGCGATCGGCCACACTGCCGGCGGCACCTGGGCGCCGCGCCTGGTCGGCGTGTTCGGCGCGTCCTTCCTGCTCGCCGGGGTGTTCACGGCAGACCCCGGCGCGGGCTTCCCGGCCGGCACGCCGGACGGCCCTGCCCCCCTGAGCGGCCACGGAACGATCCACATGCTCAGCGGCACCGTGGGCTACCTCGCGCTGTGCGCCGCGTTCCTCGTGCTGGCCCGGCACTTCGCCGCCCAGGGCCGAGGTGGTTGGGCCCTGACCTACCGTCTCCTGCCGCTCGGGGTCTTCGCCGGGTTCGCCGCCTCCGCCGCCACGGTAGCGGCCTTCACCGCCGCGGCCGGCCTCGGCCTGCTCGCACTCACCGCAGCCATCGCCCGGCTGGCCAGCCTCGCCCCGACCGTGCGGCGGTAGCGGCCCCGGTTCCCACACGCACAGCAGCACCCCGAGACCACCTACTCAGACAGACAGGACCCCGCGTCATGACCGCACCGCTGAAAGGCCCAGCCAGCTACTTCCCGTCGATCGAGAAGAAGTACGGCCGCCCGATCGAGCAGTGGAAGGAGCTGATCCGCACCTCGCCCCTGACCAAGCACATGGAACTCGTCGCATGGCTCAAGACCGAGCACGGCCTCGGTCACGGACACGCCAACGCCCTTGTCGCCCACACCCTCGCCGAACGCGGCGATAACTGACCGTGGACCCTGCGGGCTATGGAAATGACGCCCACCCCAGGGCGCTGTCAGGTCTCGGGTTCTGGCTCAGGTTCCGTGGTGCGGCCACGCTGAGTGAGTGGATCAGCCCGCGGTTGACCGATCCCGATGGCGAGAACGAGCCCCGGGTTAGTCGCCTCGGCTGCAGACCTCTTGCTGAGGAACTGCTTCGCTGCCTCAACCGCTTCTCCGTTGAGTTCCTCGACGGAGACTCCCCGGCTCTCCTCCCAGCCGTCTAAGTTGTGCGCGCAGTGGACAAGGGGTTCGAGCTCTTCGGGGTAGCCGAGGTCGTAGGCAATGTCTGCCCAGATGAGGTGGGTGCCGACGGCGGGATCCAGGGATCCGTCGGCGATCTGACCGGCGATCCAGTAGGCCATCGCCCACTTTGCGGCCCAGGGGTCCGCGGGCGGGTGGAAGAGCAGTCCCAGTTCCTCCAGTACTTGGTCGAAGAGCTCTGGGGCTTCGGGCTCTTCGCTCCGCAGGAGTCCAGCCAGCATGGCGAGGGACGGGCTCTCGACCCCCGCTATCAGTGCGTCCAGACCTGCCTGAATGAGCCGGTCCGACCCGACATGCCTGCCGAACGCCCTCTCGCGCGCGATGTGTCTGAGCTGATCGAGGGCGTCGTCGCTGGTCATCAAAGTCTTCTCCGTCGGCATCTGGGAGGGGAAGGCTGACACATCCGCCGACGCCGCTGCCATCGAGTTCCTCCGGTCGGTGATCAGGGCATGAGGACGCGCTTCCGCAGGAGGGTGAAGCCCGCCCGGCCGAACATCTGGCGCTTGAGCATCTTGATCCGGGGCGACTATGTCCACAACATGCCCTCCATCCCGACCGGCGCCCGCGTCCGCCACTCACTCACGGTGCCCGGAACGGTCGTCGACGGGCAACCCACGGGGCCGACAGCCCGCAGACGGCGAACAGGACTCCAGCGCGGCCCTGCGCCGCCGATACGGCCATCCAGTCGTGTCGTTCCCGGACAGCCGCAGCAGATCGA
>NZ_WWKH01000131.1:0-464 GCF_009865595.1 Streptomyces sp. SID1328
GTCCCCCGGCAGGCCGACCGGCGCGGCACCTACGAGCCCCCCACGAGCCCCACGGACCCCGAGGGCCCCGAGGACCCCTACGACGACCCGGACCCGGCCCCCGACGGCAGCCGCCGCGACCGCAAGGCCGCGGCCCATCGCCGCCGCAGACGCCGCACCCTCCTCATCGCCACCGGCTTCGTCCTCGCCGCCGGGGCCCTGAGCCTCGCCGAACTCAGCGCCGACGCCCCCTTCTCGTTCGTCCGTCCGGCCTCCGGCGACGCCTCCCCGGACGGCGGCTCCGCCTCCGTCTCCCCGGCCCGGACGGGCGCCCCCGCCACCGACACCACGGCAGGCGCGTCCACCACGCCCAGCACCTCGGCCTCCGCCTCCGCCTCGGACTCCCCCTCGCCCTCCCCTTCCGAGTCCTCCACCGAGTCCGAGTCCCCGTCGACGCCCCCCACCACGGACAGCCCCGCCACCAC
>NZ_WWKH01000132.1:0-1941 GCF_009865595.1 Streptomyces sp. SID1328
ATGGAGATCCGGGACGTGTCGATGGACTTCGCCTACGGCGAGTCCTTCACCGAGTCCAGCCCCGAGGCGTACGAGCGGCTGATCCTCGATGTGCTGCTCGGCGACGCCAACCTGTTCCCGCGCACCCAGGAAGTGGAAGAGTCCTGGAAGATCCTCGACCCGATCGAGCGCTACTGGAGCGAGCACGGCACGCCGGCGCAGTACGCGTCCGGAAGCTGGGGACCCGAGGAAGCGGACGAGATGCTCGCACGAGACGGACGGAGCTGGCGCAGGCCATGAAGATCGACCTGACCGACACCACGGCAAGCAAGATCAACAAGGCGTTGGTGGAGGGCCGCCGCGCCATCGGCACCCCGGCTGTGGGCATGGTCCTGACGATGGTCATCGTCACGGACGAGGAGAACGCCTACGACGCCATCAAGGCGGCCGAGGAGGCCTCGCACGAGCACCCCTCGCGCACCCTGGTCGTCATCAAGCGCCACCGGCGCAACCTGCGCGACCGGACCAGCTCGCGGCTCGACGCCGAGGTCCGGGTCGGCTCCGAGGCCGGCACCGGTGAGACGGTCGTCCTGCGCACCTACGGCGAGGTGTCCGACCACGCCGACTCGGTGGTGCTGCCGCTGCTGCTCCCGGACGCGCCGGTGGTGGTCTGGTGGCCGGTGGACGCCCCCGAGGCCCCCGCGAAGGACGCCCTCGGCGCGCTCGCCCAGCGCCGGATCACGGACCTGTACGCGGTGGACAACCCGCTGGAGGTGCTGGACACCCGTGCCCGCACCTACGCGCCGGGCGACACCGACCTGGCCTGGACCCGGCTCACCCCGTGGCGCTCGATGCTCGCCGCCGCGCTGGACCAGGCGCGGGTCAAGGTGACCTCGGCCGCCGTGGAGGCGGAGGCGGACAACCCCAGCGCCGAGCTGCTCGCGCGCTGGCTGGAGGCCCGTCTGCACGTCAAGGTGGACCGCGTCGTCTCCGAGGGCCCGGTGGTCACCGCCGTGCGGCTCGGCACCGACGAGGGCGAGATCGTCATCGACCGCCCCGAAGGCCCCCTCGCCACGCTGACCCTGCCGGGCCAGCCGCCGCGCACCCTGGCCCTGAAGGTCCGCCCGACCTCGGAGCTGATCGCCGAGGAGCTGCGCCGCCTCGACGCGGACGAGATGTACGCCGTCGCCCTGACCGGCGAGGCACCCAAGGAGAACGCCTGATGTCCGACGCATCGTCAGACACCCCCAAGCTCACCCGGCGCCCCGAGTGGACGGCCCTGTCCGACCACCGCGCCGGCGGTCAGCCGCACCTGCGCGAGCTGTTCGCCGCCGACCCCGGCCGGGCCGAGCGCTACGTCGTCCAGGTGGGCGACCTGCACATCGACTACAGCAAGCACCAGGTCACCGACGAGACCCTGGCCCTGCTCCAGGAACTCGCCGCCGCCACGGATGTGTTCGGGCAGCGGGACGCGATGTTCCGTGGTGAGCGGATCAACACGACCGAGAACCGCGCGGTGCTGCACACCGCGCTGCGTGCCCCTCGGGACGCGGTGATCGAGGTCGACGGCGAGAACGTCGTCCCGGCCGTGCACGCGGTGCTGGACAAGATGAGCGGCTTCGCCGACCGGGTCCGCTCGGGTGAGTGGACGGGTTACACCGGCAAGCGGATCAAGAACATCGTCAACATCGGCATCGGCGGTTCCGACCTGGGTCCGGCGATGGCGTTCGAGGCGCTGCGTGCCTTCACCGACCGTGACCTGACGGTGCGGTTCGTGTCGAACGTGGACGGCGCGGATCTGCATGAGGCGTTGCGGGACCTGGACCCGGCGGAGACGCTGTTCATCGTGGCGTCCAAGACGTTCACGACGATCGAGACGATCACCAACGCGACCTCGGCCCGTACCTGGCTGCTGGACGCCCTCGGTGACGACAAGGCCGTGGCCAAGCACTTCGTGGCGCT
>NZ_WWKH01000133.1:0-9586 GCF_009865595.1 Streptomyces sp. SID1328
CAACGCCGCAGATGTGCGTGCCAGACCCCGCGACCCCGGCAAGATCCAGAAGACAGGCCCTGGGGGGAGACCGAGGGCAGGTCGCCGTCGAGTTGCTCGGCATGACCCCGCTGATCGTGCTGACTCTGGTCCTGATGTGGCAGTGCGTGCTGGTCGGGTACGCCTTCGTGCTCGCCGGGAACGCCGCCGACGAGGGCGTACGGGCGGGTACGGCGGCCCCTCGGGGCGCGCGGCAGGGGGCGTGCTCGGAGGCGGGGCTCAAGCATCTGTCCGGGGCCTGGCGGGACGGGGCGTCGGTACGGTGCGGGGGCTCTGGCCTCGTCACCGCCGACGTGGACCTCAAGGTCCCCGTCCTCTTCCCCGGCTCCATCGACTTCCCGGTCACGGTGCACGGCCACGCCGGTGCCGTGGAGGAGGTGAAGGACTGATGCCCGGCATGCGCCGCAGCCGTACCCGCGACCGGGGTCAGGTCGCCATCGAGTACCTGGGATTCGTCCCCGTGCTGCTGATCGTCGGCCTGGCCGGCATCCAGATCGGCGCCGTCGCCTACGCCGCCGAGCAGGCCGGTACCGCCGCACGGGCCGGGGCGCGGGCCGCCTCGCTGCGCCAGGACGCCCAGTCGGCGTGCGCGGGCGCGGTCAGCGGCGGACTCAGCGTGTCCTGCTCGGGCGGCGGCGGGGGCGGCGACTCGGTCACCGTGACCGCGACCGTCAAGATCCCCCAGGTCGTGCCCGGCTGGAACCTGGGGACCGCCGTCAAGTCCGCCACCATGCCGGTCGACCACTGAGGAGGGCCCTCTCATGAGCCTGCGGGCACGCATCAACTCGCCCGAGGAGCAGGGCAGCCGGGGGGAGGACGGACACCTGGTCGCCTCCTACCGGGCCAAGCTCCTTCAGGAGATCGACCTCGCGGAGATGAGTTCGCTGGCCGCCGCCGAGCGCCGGGCCCGGCTCGAACGCGTCCTCGGCCACATCATCAGCCGCGAGGGCCCGGTGCTCTCCACCGCCGAACGCGCCCAGTTGATCCGGCGCGTGGTGGACGAGGCGCTCGGCCTCGGCATCCTGGAACCCCTCCTGGAGGACGCCTCCGTCACCGAGATCATGGTCAACGGTCCCGACTCGATCTTCGTGGAGCGCGGTGGCCGGGTCGAACGGCTGCCGCTGCGCTTCGCCTCCGCCGACCAGCTCATGCAGACCATCGAACGCATCGTCTCCACCGTCAACCGCCGCGTGGACGAGTCCAATCCGATGGTCGACGCCCGGCTGCCGTCCGGCGAGCGCGTCAACGTCATCATCCCGCCGCTCTCGCTCAGCGGCCCCGTCCTCACCATCCGCCGCTTCCCGCGCTCCTACACCCTGAAAGAGCTGATCGGCTTCGGCTCGCTCGACGACCACATGCTGCTGCTGCTCGCCGGGCTGGTGCAGGCCAAGTTCAACGTGATCGTCTCCGGCGCCACCGGCACCGGCAAGACCACCCTGCTCAACGCCCTGTCCGGGCTGATCCCGGCGCACGAGCGCATCATCACCATCGAGGACTCCGCCGAGCTCCAGCTCCAGCAGACCCACGTCGTCCGCCTGGAGTCCCGCCCGCCCAACGTCGAGGGCAGCGGCCAGGTCACCATCCGCGACCTCGTCCGCAACTCCCTGCGCATGCGGCCCGACCGCATCGTGGTCGGCGAGGTCCGGGGCGGGGAGTCCCTGGACATGCTCCAGGCCATGTCCACCGGCCACGACGGCTCGCTCGCCACCGTGCACGCCAACAGCGCCGAGGACGCCCTCACCCGGCTCCAGACCCTCGCCTCCATGTCCGACGTGGAGGTGCCCTTCGCCGCGCTGCACGACCAGATCAACAGCGCGGTCGACGTACTGGTCCAGCTCACCCGGTTCGCGGACGGCGCCCGCCGGATCACCGAGGTCGCCCTGCTGGACAGCCACGGCGGGGAGCCGTACCGGCTGGCGACGGTGGCCCGCTTCGACGCCCGCCCGATGACCGCCGACGGCCAGGTCCACGGCGCCTTCCAGTACTTCCCGCTGCCCCGCCGCACCGCCGACCGCCTCTACATGGCCGGCCAGCCCGTGCCCCAGGCGTTCGGCGTGGCCCGCACCGCGGACCAGCTCGCCACCCGAGAGGCCAGGTAGGCCCATGGATCTGTCCACCCTCGCGCAGCTCACCACCGGCATCACCCTGCTGACCTGCCTCCTCGCCGTCGCGGGCGTCCAGACCTACGCCTCGGGCCGGGCCCGGCGCGCCGCCCTGGAGGACCGGCTCGCGCACGCCGACCAGGTGCCGGGAGGGGGCCGAAAGCGGCACTTCCGCGGGCTGGACCGCCGGTTGCGCCGCACCGCGCTGGGCCGGGCGCTGCAACTCCGGCTCGCCGCCACCGGACTCGACCTCACCCCCGGCGAGTTCTTCGCCGGGATGCTCACCGCGGTCGCCGCGCTCTGGCTCGTCGGCCAGGCCACCCTGGCCCCCTTCTTCGGGCCCATCGCCGGGCTCCTCGGCATCTGGGCGGCCGTGCAGTTCCTCAACTGGCAGCGTCAGAAGCGCATCGAGCGCTTCATCAACCAACTCCCGGAACTGGCCCGCATCCTGGCCAACGCGACCCAGGCCGGGCTCGCCCTGCGCACCGCCATCGGCATGGCCGCCGAGGAGCTGGAGGCCCCGGCCGGGGAGGAGCTCTCGCAGGTGGCCGACCAGTTGGCCATCGGCCATTCCATGGAGGACGCGCTCGGCGAACTGGCCGCCCGGCTGCCCTCCCGCGAACTCGTCGTCCTCGTCACGACCTTGGTGCTCTCCAACCGGGCGGGCGGGCAGGTCGTCTCGGCACTGCGCAACCTCACCGAGACGCTGGAGGAGCGCAAGGAGACCCGGCGCGAGATCCGCACCCAGCTCTCCCAGGTCACCATGACCTCGTACGCCGTGCCCGCCCTCGGCATCGGCGCGCTCTTCCTGATGAACGGCGTCAAGGACGGCGCCCTGGAACGCCTGACCGGCTCACCGGTCGGCCAGGGCTGCGTGATCGTCGCCTTCGCCCTGTACGCGGTCGGGTTCGTCCTCATCCGCCGCATGAGCCGGATCGACGTGTGAGGGGATGACGTACCGGATGGAACTCCTGCTCGCCCTGCTGGCGGCCCTCGGCGTCTGGGGCGCCTTCGCGGGCGTCCGCATGTACCGCGCCGAGACCAAGCTGCCCGGCGACCTCGCCGTCGCCCTGGAGATCGGCGCCACCCGCACCGGCGCGGTCGGCTCCGTCATCGACCGCATGGGCATGCGGTACGCGCCCCTCGTGCTGCGCCTCATGGGCCCCGGCCTGGTCGCCCGCTACCGCCGTCGCATCGACCTCGCGGGCAACCCCGGCGGCCTCACCATCGACCGCTACGCCGCCCGCCGCGCGGTCTACGGCGCGCTCGGCACCCTCGGCTTCCTGGTCTTCCTGCTGCGCGGCCAGTGGTTCGTCGCCCTCCTGCTGCTCGCCTTCGGCGCCTTCTGGACCGAGGTCGGCATCTGGTCCGCGATCCGGGTACGCCGGGACGTCATCGAGCGCACCCTGCCGGACTTCCTCGACGTCCTCGCCGTCGTCGTCAGCGCCGGCCTCGGCTTCCGCCAGGCCCTCGACCGCGTCTCCAGCCGCTACGAGGGCCCCTGGGCCGACGAACTCCGCATCACACTCCGCCAGATGGACCTCGGCATGACCCGCCGCCAGGCCTTCACCGAACTCCGCCGCCGCAACGACTCCGAACAGGTCGCCATGTTCGTCACCGCCCTCCAGCAGGGCGAGGAACTGGGCGCCCCCATCGTCGACACCCTGGTGTCCCTGGCCAAGGACATGCGCCGCACCGACGCCCAGAACGCCCGCCGCAAGGCGGCTCGGGCGGTCCCCAAGGCCACGCTGATGATCACGACGTTCATGGTCCCGGCGACGATGCTGCTGCTGGGCGCGGGCCTGCTGCTGGGGTCCGGGGTGGACTTCGGATCGTTGGCGGGGGAGTAGGGAGGGAAAGGGGTCCGGGGGAGGTGGGGCCATGTCGCGGAGGTTGAGCGGGCGGATGCCGGGGGTGCCGGGAGCGGAGGAGACCGGGGCCCCGCACGGCCCGGCCGGGGGTGCCGCCCGGGACCGGCCGACGCCAGACGAGCAGGGGACTCCGGCCGGCGGATCGGCAGCGGGCCGGGGCGGTGATGCCGAGGGGGGCTCACCGTTCGGTGCGCAGGGCGCTCCGGCGAGCGGTGCCGAGGGGCGTTCGCCGGCGGCCGACGGGGACGGGCCCGAGGGGCGTCCCGGCTCCGCCGCTGGTGGGCCCGCCGTACCCCCCGAGGGACTTCAGGTGCGGGCTCTGCAGGCTGTGGGGCGGCAGGTGTTCGGGTTCCGGCTGGCGATGATCGTGCTGGCCGCGCCCGCCGCGTTGCTGAACGCGGCGCCGGGGCTGGGGGCGCGGCTGGTCGGGGCGGCCGTGGTCGTCACGTTCATGGTGTCGTACGTGCTGTTCCGGGACTGGGGGCGGTTCGGGCCGCTGCTGCTGCGGCATCCGAGCCTGCTCGCCGTCGACACCCTCTTCGGTTCCCTGCTGCTGATCTCCGCCGGGCCGGACACCACCCTCGCCTACGTCAGCGTCTGCACCCCGCTGCTGGCCGGACTGCTCTACGGCTGGCGCGGTGCCGCCTTCTTCGCCTCCCTCCAGTCACTGATCCTGCTCCTCGTCCACGCCACCCTGGACGCCGAACGGCACACCGGCCTCGCGGAGACCCTGCTGCTGCCCGGCCTGTGCGTCATCACCGGCGCGATGGGCTCCACCCTGCGCAACCTGATGCTCCGGCTCGGCACCGCCACCCACGCCCTGACGGCCGTACGCGCCAGGCTCGCCGCGGCGGAGGCCGTACAGTCCGAACGCGCCAGGCTGGCCCGCGAGATGCACGACTCCCTCGCCAAGACCCTGCACGGCGTGGCCCTCGCCTCCGACGCCCTCGCCGTCACCGCCTCCGCCGCCACCCCCGACCCCGCCCGCCTGCGCCAGGAGGCGGAACTGGTCGCCCGTTCGGCCCGCCGGGCGGCGGCGGAGTCCCGCGAACTCCTCTCCGACCTCCGCGAGGAGGTGCCCCAAGCCCCGCTGTGGCCGCGACTCAACCTCCAGGCGGCCGACTTCACCACCCGCACCGGCCTCCCCGTCACCTGCCACCGCACCGGCGACCCGCTGCCGCCCCTCCCCCGCCCACCACCCGCGCCCTCCTCGCGCTCACCGCCGACCCTCGACAACGCCCATCGCCACGCGAACGCCACCCGGGTCGTCGTGACGGCGGGCGTCCAGGACGGCCGCCTCCGCCTCTCGGTCCACGACGACGGCAAGGGACTCCCGGCGGGCGTCACTCTCCAAACCCTGCGGGCCGAAGGTCACTTCGGGCTGCTCGGCATGGTGGAGCGGGCCGCCTCGGCGGGGGCGCATATCCGTATCGGCCGGGGTGCGCACGCGTCCGGTACCGAGATCGGCGTCGACCTCCCCCTGCCCGGATGAACCCGCGAAAGGAGACTCCGATGCGGTTCCCACCCCCCACCGGCCCGCTGCGTCTCGTGGTCGCCGACGACAACCCCGTGGTCCGCGCCGGCCTCACCGCGCTGCTCTCCGGCCGCGAGGACACCACCGTGGTGGCCGAGGCGGCGGACGGGCGCGAGGCGTACGAGGCCGCGCTGGCGCACCGGCCGGACGTCGTCCTCCTCGACGTCCGGATGCCGGGTGTCGACGGAATCTCGGCATTGCCCCACCTGGTCCGGCTGGCGCCCGTCATGATGCTGACCTACAGCCATGAGACGGAGACCGTGCGGGAGGCTTTGCGGCTGGGGGCGGGGGGATATCTGGTGCACGGGGAATTCGACACGGAGCAGTTGGTGCGGGCGGTGCGGGATGTGTGCGAGGGGCGTCCGCATGTGACGCCGGGGGCGGTGCGCGCGCTGTTGCCTCCGGCGGTGGGGCCAGGTGCGAGTGCACACGTGGAACGCGAACGTCCCACTTCTCCCTGGGAGATGTCTGCAAAAACCCTTTCGCACATGCAATCCTCTGTGGGACAGTCATTCCGGTCGAGTTTTCAACTGAGCACCAGGGAGGCGGAGATCATGGACCTCGTCGCATCCGGCATGACGAACCATCAGATCGCCGCCGCCTGCTTCATCAGCGAGAAAACCGTCAAGAACCACATCAACCACATTTTCGCCAAACTCCACACCACCAACAGATCCCAGGCGACGGCGAAGTGGTTGGGGGTGGCGTGAAGTGCCCGCCACCCGCCCCCACTGGGCCCAAACCTGGGCCCCCGGACCCTGGGCCCGTCTCCTCTTACCGCCGTACGGTGCGCGGATCGGAGACAAATGCGGAGGGGAACACCATGAGCGCTTGGTTCAACACCGCCATTGCGAGCCTGCGGGCCCGCGCCGCCCGCAGCGACGTGGGGCAGACCGCGGTGGAATACCTCGGCATCATCGCGGTGGTCGTGGCGATCGTCCTGGCGATCACGGGTACGAGTATCGGCCAGTCGATCTTCGACGCGATCACCCAGAAGATCTCCGAGGTGACCGGCGGCTGACCGGAGCGCGCTTCCGCCGGGACACAGGGCAGGCCTTCCCCATCTACATCACCGTGGTGGCGGGCCTGCTCTTTCTCGCGTTGGCCTATCTCGCGGTCGGCCAGGCCTCGGTGAACCGCGGCGGTGCTCAGACCGCGGCCGATGCGGCCGCCCTGGCGGCGGCCCAGGACAGGCGCGATCTGCTGGTGGGGAAATGGGTCGACGACATTCTGGACCCCACCAAGTGGGGGGCCGTCTTCGACGGTGAGGCGCCGCTGCCGGACTCCTGCTGGCGGGCCGACGAACTGGCGGCCCAGAACGAGGCCGACGCACGGTGCGCACAGGACGGACCGCTCGCCTTCACGGTCGAGGCCAAAACCGATAAGTCGGTTGGTCATTCCATCGTCCCAGGCACGGAGAATTTCAAGTCGACGGCGTCCGCGAGGGCCGTGATCGAACCCCTCTGCACGTTCGAGAAGCCTGGAGAAGGGTCGCACGGTGACGTGCTGCCGCGACTTTCCTGCAAGGACCGTGATTGGGAGCTGAACCCGCACGATCTCACTCATCTGCCCGAGCCGCAGGATCTCTTCGATGTCCACCTGGCCGCCGACTGACAGGCGATCGACGCGTAAAGGATTTCAGCCATGAGTATGCGTTTCACCGGGCGGCGGACCGCCAGGGGTGTGGCAGCCCTGTCCGTAGCTGCCGTCCTTGCCCTTGGTGCGGTGGGCTGCGGAGGTGGTGGCGGCGATGACAAGAAGCCGGACGCCTCCGCCTCCGCCACCAAGTCGGGTGGCTCGAATCCGAGTACGCAGGAAGGGCAGTCGGACGACCCGCTGGCGGAGCTGAAGGGATCGGACGGGCTCACTCTCCAGATCACTTCCGCGAAGCGTGACTCGGGAGGCTTCGTCACGGTCAACGGTGATCTGCGGAACGACGGCGCCAAGGACCTCGTCATTCCGTCGGCCCTGAGCGGCGACGAAACAGAGATCATCCGAAACGGCAGGTCACTCGGAGGCGCGACCCTCGTCGACCCGAAGGGCAAGAAGCGTTATTACGTCCTGCGCGACACGGACGGACGCCCCCTGACGACGACGGGTTTCTCGGCCCTCAAGTCCGGTGCCACACTCGCGGTCTTCATGCAGTTCCCGGCGCCTCCGGAGAACACGTCGGAAGTCGACTTCCAGCTGCCCACTTTCCCGACCGCCACTTTCAAAATCTCCGACTGAGGCCCCCCGTGACCACCACCCGTCTCGCCCGCCTCCTCGTGACCGCTGCCACCGCGGCCCTTCTCACCCCCCTGACCCCCGCCCTCGCGGACGGGCCCAGTGAGCCGCCCGGTACGGAGCCGAGTGCTGCCGCGCCTGTGAAGGTGGACCCCACCGATCCGGACCTGAAGCTGCCGGAGGGTGCCACGCTCGCGGGAGCGAAGGTGCTGGACATCAAGTCGGTCGTCGAGGACCAGAGCGGGGACGAGCGCCGCGAGGACACCAACGCCGACGTCACCTTCGCCCTCCAGGCAGAAGTCCTCTTCGGCAAGGACAGCGCCAGACTCGGCCCGGAGGCCCGCGCCCGCATCACCGCCATCGCCGAGGAGATCCAGAAGCAGAAGGCCACCCGCGTCCGCGTCTTCGGCTTCACCGACAACCTCGGCTCCTCCGCCCACGGCGACGTCCTCTCCAAGCGCCGGGCCAACGCCGTACAGGCCGTACTCGACCAGGACCTCAACGCCCCCGACGTCACCTTCGAGGTGCGCGGCTACGGCGAGCAGTACCCCATCGCCGACAACTCCACCGAAGCGGGCCGCAAGAAGAACCGCCGCGTGGAGGTCTCCTTCCCCCGCACCGCCCAGTAGGCCCTACCCCACCGACACCGACATCCCCGCCACCAGCCCCCACCCCGCCATCACCCCGGCCCCGGCCTCCAGTACGTGCCGGGACCGGAGCCGGGGCAGGCCCAGCCGCCCCGGCACCATCGTGCGTACCGCCAGCACCCGCAGCGAACGGTCCAGGTACGCCACGTCGATGGCCATCCGCATCCCGAAGGTGTGCACACTCGCGGCCGGCGACAGCAGCAGCGCCCCCTCCACCGCGTCCCGCCCGAGCAGCCCCCGGGTCCGCGCCCGGTAGGACACCGCCAGCTCCACCGGGACACACACCTCACCCCCCGGCCGATGCACCGTCAGAGTCCCGTGCCCGTCCCGCCAGCGCGCCATCCCGCCCCACCTCCGCCGGGACCGTACCCACCGTCCACAGGCCGCACGCGATTGTCAGTGCCCCCTGCCACACTCCGGACCATGACAGCCGAGCCAGAAGACGTACGCCTGCGCGGCGTGACCGAGGACCACCTCGAGATCTTCCTCGCCTTCGAGCACGACCCGGAAGCCGTCCGCAGGTCCCGGTTCACCCCGCGCCCCCGTGACGCCTTCCTCACCCACTGGCGCACCCGCATCTTCCCCGACCCCGACTGCCTGGTGCGGACGGTCACCGTGGACGGCGAGGTCGCGGGCAACGTCGTCTCCTGGACGCAAGGAGGCAGACGCTTCGTCGGCTACTGGCTGGGCCGCCGCTACTGGCGCCGGGGCATAGGCAGCCGCGCCCTCGGCCGCTTCCTCACCGAGGAGGAGCCCGTACGCCCCCTGTACGCCGACCCCTTCGCCGGCAACACCGCCTCCGTCGCCCTGCTGGAGAAGCACGGCTTCACGCGGGTGGGAGAGCCCGACGAGGAGGGGTTCCTGCTCCTGGTCCTCGACGGCCCGGCCGCGAAAACCCCGTGACGCCCGGCCCACGGCTCCAGGACCATGCCCCCATGGACAGGACTTTCGAGGAGCTGGTGGCCGAAGGCGCCGCCGTGCCCACCGACGGCTGGGACTTCTCCTGGTTCGCGGGCCGGGCCACGGAGGAGCGGCCGGAGTGGGGCTACGCCCGTTCGGCGGGGGAGCGGCTGGCGCGGGCGCGGGCGGCGCTCGACCTCCAGACCGGCGGCGGCGAGGTACTCGACTTCGCACTGAGGCAGGCCGCCCGGCCCGCCCCACCGTGCT
>NZ_WWKH01000134.1:0-11712 GCF_009865595.1 Streptomyces sp. SID1328
GCGTGCGGGCCTCGGCGGGCCCGGTGACCTGGTCCTCCGAGCCGACCAGCACCAGTGTGGGCACGCCGATACGGCCCAGTTCCGCACGCACGTCGAAGGCGGCGAGCGCCTCGCAGGCGGCGATGTAGCAGCCGGGGTCGGTGGTGCGGACCATCTGCACCGCCCACTCGGTGATCGCGGGCTGCGCGGCGGCGAAGCCCCCGGTGAACCAGCGGTCGGGCGCGCTTCGCGCGATCGGGTCGAGCCCGTTCGTGCGTACGATCACGCCACGCTGACGGAACTCGTCCGGCGTGCCGAACCGGGGCGAGGCGGCGACCAGCGCGAGCGAGGCGAGCCGCTCGGGGTGACGCAGGGCCAGCTCGATGCCGACGGCGCCGCCGAGGGCGCAGCCCGCGTAGCCGAATCGCTGCACCCCGAGGCTGTCCAGGGTGGCCAGCAGACGCGTGGCCAGCTCCGCGACCGAACCGGCCGGGTGGGCCGGGGCGCCGCCGTGGCCCGGCAGATCGAAGCGCAGGACCCGCCACTGCTTGACCAGTTCCGGCACCTGGCGGTCGAACATGTGCCAGGTGGTACCCAGGGAGGGGCCCAGGATCAGTACGGGAGCCTCTTCCGGCCCGTCAAAGCGGTATTGCAGGGTGCTGGACGTACTCTCACTCACCCTGCTCACGCTCTCACATCTCACAATTTCTCACGCACTGGGGTCTCAACTCCGCGCAGGTCATCCTATTTTGAGGCGGCCTTGCGAAGATCCTCTGCATAGGGCTTCACATACCACCGCTTTGGCGGTGAGCACGTTGGTGTGTGCCCGCCGTGTTGCCTTTTCGTTCTGCTTTTCGAGCCTTACGCCCTGAAATCCTCAGTAGGAGTTCTGCTGCGCCTGGAAGACCAGGAGTGCCAGCTGGACCCGGTTGTCCGAGCCGGTCTTGGTGAGCGCGCGGGAGATGTGCGTCTTGACTGTGCCCTCGCTCATGAAGAGTGCCTTCGCGATGGTCGCGTTGGAAGCGCCTTCAGCGACAGCCTCGGCGACGGCGCGTTCCCGATCGGTGAGCGCCTCCAATGTCCGCCGCGCTTTGGCGCCGGCGGAGTCGCTGGCTGCGCGAGTGTGGCGTGCCACGAGTTGGCGGGTGATCGTTGCCGAGAACGCGGATTCTCCCGATGCGGCAAGGTGAACCGCGTGGCAGAGCTCTTGCGGCGCGACATCTTTGAGCAGGTATCCGCTCGCGCCGGCCTGCAACGCGTCGAGGACGTGTGTGTCCAGGTGGAAGGTGGTCAGCATCAACACCGCGACCGAGGGCACCGCCGCACGGACACGGCGGGTGGCCTCGACGCCGTTCATCTCCGGCATCTGCAGGTCCATCAGCACGACGTCGGGACGGTGCCGCGTCGCCGCGAGGACGGCCTCGGCTCCGCCGGATGCCTCGGCGACCATCGTGATGGTGGGGTCCACCGACAGGACCATCGACAGCCCGGCGCGGACCATCGCGTCGTCGTCGACGATGAGCACCGACGTGGGTGCGCCGGGGGTGCCGCTGGAAGGCGGGGAGCTGGTCATCGCAGGGGCACTCGCGCGGACAGCCGGAACTCGTGGCTGTTCTCACCGTGGTCGACGACCTGGTGTTCGGCGACGCCTCCCACGGTGGCGATCCGTTCGGCGAGACCGCTCAGGCCGGCGCCGGTTCCGGGCAACGCCGACTCGGTTTCTTCGATCGGGTTGGTGATCGTGACGAGGGCATCACCGCCCTCGCGGCGAACATTCACCGTTACCAGTGCGCCGGGGGCGTGCTTGCGCGCGTTGGTCAGCCCTTCTTGCACGACGCGGTAGACGTGCTCGGCGTTCAGGGGTTCCCGCAGCGCGGCTGTGCTGCCGGTGTTGCCGCTGGTGCCGGGCAGATCAAGGTGCGCGACGACCAGCTGACCCGCCTGTCTGGCTTCGTCGATCAATCCCGCAACGGTGTGCTCGCGCTCGGAGCTTCGCGGTGTCACGACGGTGCCGTCGCGCAGCATGCCGATCACAGTGCGCAGCTCGTCGAGTGCACTGATCGCGGTCGTGCGAATCGTCGCGGCTGTTGTGCCGACATTCTTGGCTTTGTCGCCGGCGACCTCGAGCCCGCCGGCGTAGAGCGCGATCAGCGAGATGTAGTGCGCGACCGAGTCGTGCATGTCCCGGGCGATTCTGGTGCGCTCGGCCATCTGGATCTGTTCCGCACGCTGCTCTCGCTCGCGCTCGATACGGGCTGCTCTGTCCCGGTAGACCGCGACCAGGTCCTGCTGCTTCTGCTGCAGTGCGCCCCAGGCCACGACGGCGAGCGTGATCGCGGTGTTGACCACCACGGTGAGGCTCAGCGCGGAGTTGGCCGGATACAGCAGCCAGAAGACCAGGGCACCGGCGATATCGGCCAGCGCCACGACGAACGCCTGCTCGATGCGCCGGCTGCGTGCCACGGCGAACAAGGCCACGTAGTTGGCTACACCGGCGGTGGCGCAGAACGCCCCAGCGACCGCCAGCACCAGACCGACCACGAGGGGAGCACGGTAACGGAGCAGCAGCACGAGACTCGCGACGGCGCCCACGGCGATGTCGAGGAGGCGCCACCCTCCTCCCGGGCGTTGCTCGAGGACCAGGAACAGCAGGGCGAGTCCACCGGCGAACGAGGAGAGAACGAGCAACGCCGACCGGCCGCGCTCGATCCACGGCCCTCGACGCACGGAGGTCTCGTCGCTGCGACCGCCGGCGACGGCGAGGGGAGGAGACGGCACCGGACCACCCTAGATCGCCGGTCTCGGCGAAGCCCAGTCAACGAAAGTCGTAGAAGCTGCCGGCCGTTCGTGGACTCGATCGGTCCCGATCGGCAGACGTCCGGCGCACGGGCCGGCCGACATGGTCGAGGACGTGAACACCACACGTCCTCGCAGACACCTGATGACGCTGCTCGGGCTGGACCCGACCGATCAGCGCCCCACGACCCGGATCCGTTTCGCCGTCACCACGGTGGCCGCCTTCGCGACCACCGTGCAGCTCATCGCCTGGTTGCTGATGGGCGTCTTCCGCACTCACCTCGACGATCCGTGGTGGCTGTGGATGCCCGGCAGCGCCCTCCTCGTCAACGCTGCTCTGCTGTCCGTGGACCACGTCCGCGACCAGTGGCCACGCGCCGGTTCGCCGCACGGCCTCCAGACCGGAAAACCCCGTACCGACGACGTCACCCGGGAGTCACTGTGACCACGCCATCGAGCACGCCGAACCTGTCTGCCTCGTCCCGTGACGCGGCCGACGCACCGGACCTGACCCCCACCACGTTCGCCGGCCGGGCGGGGATGGCAGTGGGTGCCCTCTCGGTGCCGATGGTGGCCTTGTACTTCGTCTGCTCGGGGCCACCCCCGGAGTGGAACGTCCTGACGCGCAGCCTGCTGACGCTGGTGATCATGGCTGTGCTGACGGCGTTCGGGGTTGCCCTGGCACGCCTGCTTCCCAGGGACGACACGGGCCGGCGCACCATCGTCGGTCAGCTCGCCCTCGTGTCGCTGCTCACCTACGTCGCGGTGATCCTCTTCGCCACCTCGCTCGAGGCCGGTACTCCCCTGGCCTTCCCGGACCGGGGGATGGACCCGACCACGGACGGCCCTCTGGCGGCCGCCATGGCATTGGCTCATGGTCCGATCGCACACCTGTGGATCGCGATGTTCTTCCTCGGGTTCGCCCGTGCCGCGCAGCAGTTCATGACAGCGGCGTCACCGGTGGTGCCACGGTGGGCCCTGCGCGGTGCCGTCGTCATCGGAGCCATCAACCTGCTGGCCGTCCCTTCGCTCTACTTCGGCATGGACGCCACCCACTTCTACGCCGTCAACGGGTGGGGCGCGGATGCCCTCGTCGGTCTGATCACTCTGGTCTGGTTCGGCTTCATCGGCCTGGGCATCCACCGGGCTCGCAAGACCCAGCCCCGCATGCTGACTTGACGGGTCGACCTGTTCTCCGCGGCGGCCGGTCACCCCCTTCCCGGGGGCCCGCCGCCGCCAGTTGCGCGCTGAGCGCGAGCATCCGTGGTGCCCGGTCTCCGGGACTGGACGCGGAGGCGGGACGTCCGGTCAGCGGGATGTGCGGTCAGTGCGGGAAGTGGGGCGTTCGGGCGGTGCCTTCGGCGCGGCCGGGACGCATACCCAGGCCAGAGCCGCCGCGGTCAGATAGGCGAGGGCTCCGACGGCCATGCTGGTGCGAAGTCCGGTGCCGTAGTCGGCGCCGGTGGCCAGCAGGCTGCCGCCGAGGGCCACGCCGGTCGCGCTGCCGATCTGGCGGGCGGTGTTGAACAGTGCGGAGGCGGCCCCCGCGTACTCCGGGGGCGCGGCACCCATCACCGTGGCGGTCGAGCCGGTGAGCGCGAAGGACGTACCGAACCCGGCGGCCATCATCGGTGCCACCAGCAGGGGGTAGGCCGGATCGGTACCCGCCGCGGCCCAGCCGGCCAGCCCCAGCGCGGCGAGGAACATGCCGGAGACCACCAGTGGACGGTGACCGGTGCGGCGGGCGAGCCGTCCGGACAGGATGGAGGCGAACATCGTCATCGCCACGGCCGGGAACAGCGCCAGCCCGGTTCTGAGGGCGCTGAAGCCGCGCTGGTGCTGGAAGTCCAGGCTGGCGGTGAACACCATGCCGTAGAAGCCGAAGTTGAACAGCAGGCCGATGACGGCCCCGCCGACCACCGCGCGGGAGCCGAGCAGGCGCGGCGGAAGGCCGGGGGAACGGGCGACGCGCTCGCGCCACACGAACGCCGCGACGGCGGGTACGACCAGGCCCAGCCCGGCGAGCACGAGGGGATCGGACCAGCCGCGCCGGCCGGCCTCGTTCAGCGCACCGGTCAGCAGGGCAACCGCCGCCACCACGGCACACTGCGCCGGCCAGTCCAGGGACCGGCCGGCGTGACGCGGCGAGGGTGCCACGTGCCGCCAGGTCAGAAACAGGCAGGCCGCGCCGACGGGCAGATTGATCAGGAAGACCCAGCGCCAGCCCACGGTGGACACCAGCAGCCCGCCCAGCAGCGGCCCGGCGGAGGCGGCGACACCCGCCATCGACCCCCACAGCCCGAAGGCCCGCGAACGTGCGGCGGGCTGCGGGTACGCCTCCTGGAGCAGGGCGAGCGAGCCGGGGACGATCAGCGCCGCACCGAGCCCTTCCACCAGCCGGGCCGCGACGAGGAAGGCGGCGCTCGGCGCGAACGCGCAGGCGGCCGAGGCCACCGTGAACACCGAGACGCCCGCCCTGAAGACGCGCCGGTTGCCCACGCGGTCGCCCAGCGCGCCACCGGTCATCAGGAATCCGGCGAAGACCAGGGTGTACCCGTCCGTGATCCACTGGATGCCGGTGAGCGAGGCCGGCAGTTCCCGGCCCACCACGGGCACGGCGACGTTGATGACCGTGACGTCCAGGATGACCATGAAGTATCCCGTGCACACGGCCAGCAGCGGCGCCACGGACCGCCGCACGGCCGGCGGGGCAGCTCCAGGGGGCCCGGACGCGCCACCGCCGGCCGACTCCGCGAAGGGCACGACACCGGCTCCGTTCTGTCCTCGGGAACCCGGGCGGCCATCATGCCAAGGGGATCACGGGCACCGGGCCAGGACGCGCCCGAGGAACTCCCGGTCCCTCCCGGCCCACCGCCCTTCCTGCCTCCGGCCCTGCCACCTTCACCCCGCGGTGGCCGCCGACCGGGCCGGGATCGCGGCGGCCCAGCTCCGCGCGGCCGGACTCAGGGTCCGGGCAGCGTGCAGAACAGCACCACGACACACACCGGCGATAGCAGCGCGAGAAGCGCCAAGGCGGCGTGCAATCCATGCCCGCCAGGTCCTCGCGGGTCATGGCTTCGGCGAGGGACTGACTCCTCAGCCCTGCCGGTGCCGACGACGGAGGCGGGGGTACAGCAGGGGATCCTCCGGAGGGATGGGGTCGAGGCCGGGCGGCGAGAAGTCGTCGTCAGTGATGTGGGCGGCGGCCTCCTCGGCACTGGCCGCTCCCCCGTTGATGCCCACGTCGTAGGCGACCTCGTCTTTCTCGGTGTCGGGATGTGCGCCCTCGTCCGGCGCCACCAGGCGGCCGGCGCGCGCCTCGCCCGCCTCCGGGTCGATGAGCTCGCCGTCACCGCCGGGCAGGTCGCCCACCCCGTCACCCTCCGGCTCCCGGACATCCGGCTCCTCCTGGGCCAACCGCTGGTCGAGGCTCTCGCCCGCCCGCTGCTCGGCTGCGGTCGTGCCGTACTTGGTGACGCCGAGCGGCTTCTCCGGCGGGGAGTACCCCTCGTCGAGGAGTTCGTCATAGGTCGGTTCCTCGACCGCGTCCTCCAGGTCGTCCAACCGCGCGGCGTCCTCTTCGCGCACGTCGTTGTTGGTCGGCTGGTAGACGTCGTCGGCCATCGGATCGGTGTCCATGAGTGGCCTCCCTCCATCGAGTGGCTCTCAGGAACGTCGACATCCGCGTTTCCGGGTATTGCCCTCCCAACCAGACTGCTTGTCCGGAGCACTGGTTGCACTCCGGACAGCGAGCCGGGAATTGCCCTCCGGTCACTCTTGAAGGGTCAATCAGCGAGCCTGTGATCACCTGGGGCGACGGGCGTTGAGGCCGCCCGCTGGCGGTATTGACTGGCTACTCCTCCGGCCCCGAGGTCGGGCACATGGGAGCCGGCCTGCCGGTGACGGTCTGTCCGAACTTCTCACCGAGGGTCATCACCACTACTCCTCCGGAGGTTCCGGCAAGAAGTCCCTGCCACAGTGCGCGCTTGAGCAGGCCCCGGCGGGTACCCCCTTCCCACCGCCTTCACCCGCGCGGTCGGTGCCCCGCCCCACCCGGACGCCCGTGAACGTTCCCCTGCCGGGTCACTCGCCGGTTGTCTTCTCGATCAGCGCGCTGTATGCCAGTTGCAGCGTGTCCGCCCCGGCGACGGCGGCCAGCACGCCCATGGCGGTGCGGGTCGGACGCGGCCAGAGAAGCTGGCCGGCGGTCAGGGTGGACGCCACCCAGACGCTCATGCAGAAGGGGCAGGTGGCCAGTTCTCCGACGGTGTGCCTGCCGTCCTCGCTCTGTGCCTCCTCGTGCAGTTCGGCCGGGCCCTGCGGGGCGACGTACCGGGTGAAGGGTGCGCGCAGCGGGCTGGTGACCGATGCCTTGG
Source organism: Streptomyces sp. SID1328 (assembly GCF_009865595.1). Lineage (NCBI taxonomy): Bacteria > Bacillati > Actinomycetota > Actinomycetes > Kitasatosporales > Streptomycetaceae > Streptomyces > Streptomyces sp. SID1328. The sequence continues at coordinate 7,152 of NZ_WWKH01000134.1, forward strand.
TCAGCAGCCGGCTGAGCCGGAACGTGGCGACCGAGGTCAGGACGACGTCCCACGGCTCGGGCCGGTCGGGCAGCGGCCGGCCGCGGAGCCGTACGGCGGTGGCCCAGGTGGTCGTGTACGCGGCAAAGCCCGCCATGGTTGCGAGGTAGCCGCCCAGCGGCCGGTCGTGCTCCGCCGCGTACTGCCTTCCGGTCCGCTGCAGCAGCCCGTGCAGACGTCCGGCGAGGCGGCCGTCAGCTGCGGTGTTCATGGGTTCCCCTCTCCGTACGCCGTTGCCTCCCGGCTGGCGCCTGCCCGCCCGGCTCCTGGTGGCGCAGGCGGCTCTCGACGTGGCCGTCGCTGATCCGGGCGTCAAAGGCCGGCTGGGCCGCGGACGTGCCAGCCGTCCGAGAGCCCGAAGACGCTGCCGTGCCAAAGGCACAGGACGCATCCTTCGGAGAGCGGCCCGGCGAGGTGGCTGCACCGTTCGGCCCGGGCGTCGGTCCCGGGCTGCCGCTCCAAGCGGTCCAGCATCCACAGGAGGCGGCTCTGCCGCATCCGGGTGCGGCACAGTGGCGTAGCCGTGTACGGGTCCGCCCGGGGCAGGGTGCCATGTTCGTTGTCATCGAGAATCAGGAGCTTGCGCGTTGTCGTCGCTCAGCACCGAGGCACTGCGGATGAGGCGCAGTGTCGTGGTCAGCAGGAGGCCGCCGACGATGTTTCCGAGAACCGCCCAGGCCAGCCACCGCAGCCAGTCGAGGTAACCGTAGGACGTCCTGCCGGTGTGCAGGCCGGCGAATGCGATGAGGGAGTCCAGCACCGAGTGCCACAGCCCGAGCCCGGCCAGGACGAACGCGGTGGCGACCGATGCGGTGATCTTCCCGGTCATGGACTCAGTGCCGTGGTGCATACGGGTCATGAGCGTGATGACGCCGCCGCCCAGCACAGCGAGGCAGAAGGTGCCCAGCGTGTAACCGCCGTCGACGAACTTCGCGCCCGAGGCAGCCGCGGTGCGATGCAGATCCGGGTAGGCCTGCATGACCAGCCACATGAACACCCATCCGCCGATCAGGTTCATCACCAGCACCGTGGCCCACATACGTGCCAGGTCCAGCCAGCCGGCCGCGCCCGCGACGACGGTGGCCACGGGCACCAGGAAGCCCTCGGTGAACAGTTCGCTGTGCCCGAGCAGCAAGGCGATGAGCCCCACGGAGAAGGCCAGCCCGGCCAGCAGCTCGCTGCCGGTCTCGTGCCGCACGAACAGCAGTGCCATGACGCCGACACCGACGTCGATACCGCCCAGCAGCGAGGTGGCCACCAAGGAGGTCCAGGTGCGGTGCAACCGTGGCCGGCCCTCGGCCACGATCCGTTCCGCCGCCTCGGCGACTCTCCTCTCACCGGGCCCGCGCATGATGTGGTCATCCGGTTCCATGGCACTCCTCCGCTCTCGCTCACCGCGCAGCCGCCCGGAAAGGTTCTCGAGCAGGCAGGCGAGCGTTTCGGTGCTCCATGACGGTGTCGGCTCCCTGGCCGGGTACCCGGCGGAAGGTGAAGGCCGGCCGTCCGGGGAAAGGCCCGGAGCCCAGGTGGGCGCCGGGCCAGGTCGTGATGTGGTCAGTGAGCGGATTGGGTGTGGTCCTGCTCCACGTACACCTTGAGGGCCTGGAACTCCTCAATCGCTCGCGGGCCGCACAGGTAGCCGTAACCGCTGCCCTTGACGCCGCCCTCCTCGAAGTCCTCGCTGATGGCTCCCCAGGTGTTGATCCACACAGTGCCGGTGCGGATGCGCCGGGCGACTCGGCGAGCCTTCATGGAGTCCGAGCTGAACACCGAGGCGGCCAGACCGTAGATGGTGGCGTTCGCCTTGGTCACGGCGTCGTCCTCGTCGTCGAAGATCTCGAACGTCTGCACCGGACCGAAGACTTCCTCCTGCACGATCCGGACGTCGGTGCGGTCCACCTCGATCAGGCTCGGCCGGTAGAACGCACCGGCGGCCAAGGGGCCGTCGGTGACCACCCCGCCGCGCAGCAGTACCGTGCCGTACGAGGTGGCTTCCTCGACGATCGCGTCCACCCGCCGGGCGGACGCCCGGTCGATCACCGGGCCGAGCTGGGCCTTCTCGTCGTCCCCCGAACCGAGCCGGACCTGCGCGAGCGCGCTGGTGAGCCGAGTGCGCACCTGATCGGCGACGTCCCGGTGAACCAGTACGCGGGAACCGGTGCAGCAGAACTGCCCGTTCATCAGCAACAGCGCCTGCACCACCGTCGGGATCACCATGTCCAGATCGGCGTCGGGAAAGATCACCATCGGGGCCTTGCCGCCCAGTTCCAGACCGAGCCGCTTGAGCGTGGCGGCGGCCGCGGCCGCGATCTGGCGCCCGACCGGCGTACTGCCGGTGTAGTTGATCACGTCGACCTTGTCCGAGGAGACCAGGAACGGGGCCCCGGTGTTGCCGGACTCGGTGAATACGTTGACCACACCCGCCGGAATCTCCGAGACCGAGGCCAGAACCTGTGCGAAAAGCTCATTGGTCAGCGCCGTCTGAGCCGGAAGTTTGACCACGGCGGTGCAGCCGGCGGCCAGGGCCGGGCCCAATGCCCGCACGGTCAGCATGATGGGGGAGTTCCAGGGGGAAATGATCCCGGCGACACCGAGTGGCTCGGGCACCGAGTGAGAGTACTGGCCGGGTGCCGTCTCAGCGGCACGCCCGGCGCTCTGGGTGCGCGCAGACGCCGCCGCGTACCGCAGCCACCCGACCGCACCGCTGACCTCCCATGTGGTCTCACCCAGCAGCTTGCCGTTCTCCCGGGACAGCATGGCCGCGACCTCGGGCACCCGGGCCTCGAGGGCGTCGGCCAGCCGGCTGAGCGCGGTCGCCCGAAGCGAGGGCGTGCGCGGCCATGCGGTGGTCGCGAACGCGGTGGCGGCGGCGTCCACGGCGACCGAAGCCTCTGCCTCGCCACCGTCGTAGAAGGAGCCGACGACTGTGCCGTCGGCCGGGTCGACCGATTCCAGAACCGAGCCGGAGCCGGTCCACTGTCCGTTGATCCAGTGCTGCGCGATGGTGTTCATGACGTCGATCCTGTAGGCGCTCCGAGGCTGCAGGAAGGCACAGATCTTCGTCGTACCGCCAGTACGACCCTGAGACGACGAAGGTGAGCGAACATGGGGACATGAACGAACTCGGACAAGTCCTGCGGGCGTGGCGTGAACGCCTGACCCCGGAGGCCGTCGGAATCCCTCACAACTCTCCCCGCCGCGTCGCAGGTCTGCGCCGCGGCGAGTTGGCGATGCTGGCCGGAATCTCCCCCGAGTACGTGGAACGCCTGGAACAGGGTCGCTCCCTCACCCCCTCCCCCCAGGTCTGCGCAGCTGTCGGCCGCGCGCTTCAGCTGTCCGACGACGAACAAGCACACCTCATGCGCCTGGCCGGCCACGCGGCGGGACCGGACCGGATTCCTCTGCTGATCCCGGCGAGCCTGCACCGGCTGATGGAGCAGCTCGCCGTCAACCCGCTGGGTGTCTACAGCGCCGCCTGGCAGTTACTGCACTGGAACCCGCTTTTTGCGGCGACCTTCGGTGACCCGAGTTCTTCCGACGACGACGGCCGCAACTTGGTGCTGTCCCAGTTCGGGCCGGGGCCCGGACGACTGCGGCTGACCAAGACCGAACGGGACGCCTTCGAGAGCTCTCTCGTCTCCGATCTGCGCGCGACCACCAGCCGTTACCCGTCGGACCCTTCCCTGGCGGCGCTCGTCACGAAGCTGCGTCGTCTCCCTCGCTTCCTGTCGTTGTGGGCCCAACCGACCGTGGGCGACCTCCAGAGTGCGCGCAAGATCGTCGTGCACCCTCAGGCCGGAGAGATCGCCCTCGAGTCCAGCGTCCTGACGATCCAGCCCGCGGACCTGCGCCTCATGGTCTTTCTGCCACGCCCCGACACGGACGCCCGCAGCAAGCTGGACCTGGTGGCCACCATGGGCCTTCAGCAGTGGGTCTGAGCACCAAGGGCACGGTCTGCCGCGGGAGCCCGCCCGGCTCAGAGGGCGGGTCGTCGAAGATCGGCGCGGGCTTCGGGGACACGTGGCTCGGGGGGGCGGAGGTCCTGTCTCCACGGTAGGGACCGGGCAGCGGCCACCGCCGACGCCGCGCGTCCGCCCGGTCTGGCCAGAGGCTCCCGTGCAGCGGTCGGCCCCCTGCCGGGCGTGCCGGCAGCCCGGACGTTTCCGCCGGGCCGGGGGCCCGGTGCCTGGCGGGTGGCTGGCTCCCCGGAAAGCGCGGCGGACTCTCCCACGGTCTTCACGGCGGGTGGACCGCGCTCAGAGGGCGTCCGGTATGTCCAGGGTGGTGAGGGCGGAGACCGGGTCGAGGTCGGGCGCGCCGCGCGGCCACCAGTCGTCGTGGCCGGGCTCCGACTCGTACGCGTACCACAAGCCGTCCTGTCCCAGGCGGAGTTGGGCGTGGCCCGCCGGGTGGGTGAGGTGGTTGCGCCAGGGGCGGAAGGCGGGCAGGTCGGCGGCGAGCAGCAGCGGGCGGGCCCGGTCGAAACGGCCCGCGGGCGGGTCCCAGGGCTCCTCCAGCACGG
>NZ_WWKH01000135.1:0-11608 GCF_009865595.1 Streptomyces sp. SID1328
TTCCCCCCGAACCCCCTGGCGCCGAGCCCTCAACAAGGCCGGCCGAGTCCTGAACGACCGGGCCGCCCACCGCTACAACCAGCGGACACCGGGACCGCCGACCGGCGCGTGAGGAGGTACCGGCCTCCTACGCCTGCTCGCGCAGCGAGCGTTCCAGGGCTGCCAGCCCCTCGGTGTAGATGCCGTGGAACAGGGCGACGGCCTCCTCGTCCGTAAGTTCCGTCGGGGTGAAGGTGCCGGACCACTCGACGCGGGCCGTGCCCGGGGCCGGGAGGGGGTGGACGGTGAGAGTGGAGAGGTAGTCGGTGACGGCGAAGGGGGCCTGCAGGATGGTGTACGTGTAGGTGCGTGCGGCCTCGTCGAAGGCCGTCAGACGTTCCACGATGGTGTCGCCGTCGGCGTTGGTGAGGGTGCGGACCCGCCCGCCCTCGCTCAGGGTGCCGGCCGGGATGTAGGGGAGCCAGTCGGGCAGGGAGCCGAAGCCGCCGATGAGGTGCCAGACGTGGTCGGGGGTGTGGGGGACGTCGATGTGAGTGCTCGTGCTTGCCATGGTGTTTCTCCCAGCAGGGGTCAGGCGGTGGGGACGGGGGCGGCGTCGGAGATGAGGTTCTCGGCGCGCAGGCCGGTCCAGAACGCTGCCGGAACACTCTCGTGCAGCGCGGCCACGTCCTCGGCGATACGGCTGGGCCGGGTCGCGCCGGGGACCACCGCGGCGGTGGCGGGGTGGGCCAGCGCGAACTGGAGGGCCGCCGCCTTGATGGACACGCCGTGCCGCTCGGCCAGCGCCTTGATCCGGTCGACCTTGTCGAGGATGGCCGGCGGGGCCTCCTGGTACTCGAAGTGCCGCCCGCCCGCGAGCACCCCGGAGCTGTAGGGGCCGCCGACGACCATGTCGACCCCCTGCTCGGCGGCGGCCGGAAGCAGCCGCTGGAGCGCGCGGTCGTGGTCGAGCAGGGTGTAGCGGCCGGCCAGCAGGAACGCGTCCGGGCGCGGCTCGTCGAGATCGAGGGTCAGCTCGATCGGCTCGACCTTGTTGACGCCGAGCCCCCACGCCTTGATGACGCCCTCGTCGCGGAGCTTCTGCAGCACCCGGAACGCGCCGGTGCGGGCACTCTCGTACCGTGCCAGCCACTGGTCGCCGTGGAAGTCCTGTGCGATGTCGTGGACCCAGACGATGTCCAGCCGGTCGGTGCCCAGCCGCTTCAGGCTGTCCTCGATGGACCGGAGGGTGGCGTCGGCCGTGTAGTCGTCGGTCATCCGGTTGGGGCGCCCGTGCTCGAAGAGCCCGCCCTTCTCGCCCAGCTCGCGGGCGGCCGGGTCCTCGACGTCGTCGTGGATGACGCGGCCGACCTTGGTGCTGAGCACGTATGCGTCGCGCGGGCGCCCGGCGAGCGCCTCGCCGAGACGTATCTCCGACAGTCCGGCGCCGTAGAAGGGCGCCGTGTCGAAGTAGCGGATGCCCTGGTCCCAGGCGGCGGCGACGGTCGCGGCGGCCTCTTCCTCGGGGATGGCCCGGAACATGTTGCCGAGCGGGGCGGTGCCGAAGCCCAGGGGGCCGGGGAGGAGGGACTTGATACCCATATGAGCGTGATCCTTGTCTTTACGGGGTTTCGCGGGCTTTGCGCTGGTCCGCGTTGCTTGCCCTGTCGAGGCTAGGATCGATGCTTGAGACTGTCCAAGACTTGCTTGGACACACTTGAGTCCCTGGAGGTCTCACATGCTGGATCTGCGCCAGCTCCGGTATTTCGTGGTCGTCGCCGAGGAGGAACACGTGGGCCGCGCGGCCGAGCGCCTGCACATCTCGCAGTCGCCGCTCAGCCGCCAGATCGCCCAGCTGGAGAAGAACCTCGGCCTGACCCTGTTCGAGCGCGGCCAGCAGCGTATCCGGCTCACCGCCGACGGGCGGGTCTTCCTCTCCGAGGCGAGGGCGCTGCTCCGGCACGCCGACCGCCTGGAGAACCTGGGCCGCCGGCTCGGCCGGGGCGAGGAGGGCGGGCTCTGCATCGGGTACACGGTCGACGCCATGCACACCGGCGTGCTCCCCCGCGCCCTGCGGGAACTCCACGGCGAACGCCCCGGCATCCACGTCGCCCTCTACAACGTCCCCGCCGCCGAGCAGTTCGAGGGGCTGCGCAGACGGAGCCTCGACATCGCCCTGGTCCCGGAACCGCCCGCCGAGGACGACCCGGACCTGAGGGCCGCGCTGCTGCTGGACGACCCGCTGCTGCTGGCCGTGCCCACCGGACACCCGCTCGCGGAGTCGGCCGAGGTGGCCCCGGCCGACCTGGAGCAGCAGCCGTGGATCGCGGTGGAGAACAGCCGACGCCCTGCCTGGCGCGACGAGTTCATCGCCGCCTGCGCCGCCGCCGGGTTCACCCCCGACATCCGGCTGGAGGCGTCCGAGCCGCTGACCGCGCTCGGCCTCGTCGCCTCCGGCCTCGGGGTGGCACTGATCCAGCGGAGCATGCTGCGCGGCCCGGTCGCGGGGGCGACGGTACGCGAACTGCCCTGGCTGGACATGTCCGTTCGGCTGTGGGCGGCCTGGCACCAGATCGATCTCCGGCCGGTGGTCACGGCGTTCCGTACGACCGTGCTGGACACCCGCGATCAGGTCAATATCTGAGCACGGCCGCCACTCCCCCCGCCTCGGCGAGGGTGCCGTCGGGGACGAACAGGACCTGGGAGTCGGCGTCGACGGCGCGGTCGACCAACTGGTCGACGATGTCGGTGGCCACGCCCAGGGTGTGCGGCGGCGGCTCGACGTCCGGCCTGGGTTCGGGCAGCGTGACCGGCTCGGGCACCTCGACCAGCTCCAGCACCCGGCCGTACTCGGTGATCCGGCCCGCGAGGTCGAGTCCCTCCTCCACGATCAGCAGCGCCACCCGCTTGTCCGCCACGGCCGTCCAGACCTCCTGCGGTCCGCCCGCGTACTTGCCGAGCCCGCGCGCCTCGCCCAGCGCGTCGAGGGCCTCCGCGATCTGCTTCTCACGGAACTCGGCGAGGACCGGCTCCAGCCGTTTCATCAGGTCGGCGGGTCGGTCCTTGTCCATCCCGGTCAGCGGCAGCGTGCCCGCGATCATGTCACCGTGCGTGGTGACGTCCCTGAACGCCGAGAGGGTCTTGTCGCCGCCGATGACGAACAGTGGCAGATCACCGTCGTGCTCCTCGATCGCGTCGCCGAGCCGCTTGTCGACCCTGCGGAGGTACTGCTCGAGCCGCTCCCAGTGCCCCTCGTACGGCGGGGCGTGGGGGATCGGGCCGGGCAGCGCATCCTCCGGCGACGGAATCTCCGGCTCGCACGGGAAGCCGTGGTGCTCGACCTCGTCCAGGCGTTTCACCGAGCCGTGGTAGAGGCGGCACATCTCCTGGTCGAGCACGAGCGCCAGGAACGGCCGGGACCGCTGCTCGGCGGCCACCAGATACCGCGTCAGGAACTCATCGGCGAACTCCACGCGCGGGCGCACCGGCGTGACGGACGTCATCTGCCAGACCTGGACCGGTTCGTCGGTGGCCACGTAGACCACCATGGCGTCGTCCGGGTGGAAGGGGTCGGCCACCTGCTCGATCACCGAGGTGTCCAGCACGTGGTTCCGCAGTTCCAGCCGGGTCTCCCGCGCGACGTCCGGGTCTTCCGCGAGGCGGCGCTTGGCCTCGGTGACGAGGTCGCGCAGCATGATGCGGTCCTTGTCGCTGAAGGGGAAGTCCGGGTCGGTCGGCATCACCAGGGTGATGGCGGGGTACGGCCTCGGATCGCTCAGAGCGGCACGGATCTCAGGAGTCAGCTCAGAGGTATGCACCAAGTAAGCGTCGCACCGCGCTCCCGCGCCCGCACCTCGAAAGGAGGCCCGGCCCGGTCGCCCGAATGGCGGAGCGGGCATACCGTGAACCGTAACGAAACGGGCGCCGTCGTACGCCGGTGACCGGATCTCCCCGGACACGCAGACCTGATGCGAGCAAGGAGCCGAGTCATGCGCAGGAACTCTCCGATGAAGGGGCAGCGCGGCCTGGGCGCGCGGGGACAGGGCAAGGTGCTCTCCTACCACACCCAGATCCCCGAGGCAGCCGCCCGCCAGGCGAAGGACCAGCAGCAGTACCAGCGCCAGCAGCAGGAGCGCAAGCAGTCCGACGGCCGCTGGACCTGAGCGTTCACCCCTGGCGCGAGCCGGGGCGGAACTTCGGGACCCGTACGGTGATCTTCGTGCCGGCGCCCACGCCGGTCTCGATGACCAGACCGTACGGGTCTCCGTACACCTGGCGCAGCCGGCGGTCGACGTTGCTCAGGCCGATGCCCGTGTCGGGGCCCGCGGTGCCGCGCAGCAGGGCGCGCAGGCGGTCCGGTTCCATGCCCACGCCGTTGTCCTCGATGACCACGCGGGCCTCGGTGCCCTCGTCCTCCGCGACGATCGTGATGCGGCCGCGTTCGGCGGACTCCTCCAGGCCGTGTTTGAGCGCGTTCTCCACGAGCGGTTGCAGGCACAGGAACGGCAGGGTCACCGGCAGCACCTCGGGCGCGATCCGCAGGGTGACCTCGAGGCGGCGGCCGAAGCGGGCGCGGGCGAGTTCGAGGTACTGCTCGATGGAGCGCAACTCCTCGGCGAGCGTGGTGAAGTCGCCGCCCCGGCGGAACGAGTAACGGGTGAAGTCAGCGAACTCCAGCAGGAGTTCGCGGGCCCGCTCGGGGTCGGTGCGCACGAACGAGGCGATGCTCGCCAGGGAGTTGTAGATGAAGTGGGGGGAGATCTGGGCGCGCAGGGCGCGGATCTCGGCCTCGATCACACTGGAGCGGGCCCGGTCCAGATCGACGAGTTCGAGCTGTACGGAGACCCAGCGGGCGACCTCCTCGGCGGCCCGGCGCAGCCCGCCGGACTCCCCGTCCCCGAACGCGGCGAGCACCCCGGCGACCCGGCCGTCCACGGTCAACGGCGCGAGCACCCCCTGCCGTACGGCGCAGCCGACGTGCGCACAGTCCAGTTCCACCCTCTGGGTACGCCCCGCCCGCACCACGGCGGCCAGCCGCTCGGTGACCTGGGCGCGATGGTGCTCGCCCACCCCGTCCCACGCGAGCACGGCCTCCTCGTCGGCGAGGGCCAGCGCCCCGCTGCCGAGCAACGGCCGCAACCGCCGGGCCGCCTTCCGGGCGGTGTCCGGGGTGAGCCCGGCCCGCAGCGGGGGCGCGGCCAGCGAGGCGGTGTGCAGGGTGTGGAAGGTGGCCTGCTCGACGGGGGTACCGGGGCCCGCCGGATTCGCCTGCTGCCGCCGAAGCGCGACATGCCCCAGCGCGGCCCCCAGCACGAACAAGGCGAGTCCCGCGACAGCCAGCAGCAACACCCCGAGCACACTCAAGTCCGCCACCTCACACCCGCCCCTCCGGCAGATGCAGCCGTGCCATGGTGGCCGCCGTACCCGCCGGGACCCGGTGCCGGGTCGCCAGCGAGACCAGGATCATCGCGGCGAAGCCGGCCGGGACCGACCAGACCGCGGGCCAGGCCAGCAAGGTGTGGGACCAGCCGGGGCGGGCGGTGCCCGTGATGGTCGTGGTGACCGCGGTGAGGGCTGACCCCCCGCCCAGGAGGAGTCCGGCGATGGCGCCGGGTGGGGTGAGGCCGCGCCACCAGATGCCGAGGATGAGCAGGGGGCAGAAGGAGGACGCGGAGACGGCGAAGGCAAGGCCGACCGCGTCGGCCACCGGCAGCCCGCCGACCACCGTCCCGGCGGCGGTGGGCACGGCGATGGCGGGGACGACGGCGAGCCGGAAGTGCCGGAGCCCCAGCGCCGGGAGCACGTCCTGCGCGAGCACCCCGGCGACGGACATGGTGAGCCCGGAGGCGGTGGAGAGGAAGGCCGCGCAGGCCCCGCCCGCGACCAGCGCGCCGAGGAGGTCGCCGCCGACCCCGCCGATCAGCCGTTGCGGCAGGACGAGTACGGCGGCGTCGGTGTCGCCGGTGAGCAGCAGGTCGGGCGCGTACAGCCGGGCCAGCGAGCCGTACAGCGGCATGAGCAGGTAGAACGCGCCGAGCAGGCCGAGCACGATGAGGGTGGTGCGGCGGGCGGCGCGGCCGTCGGGGTTGGTGTAGAAGCGGACGACCACGTGGGGCAGGCCCATGGTGCCGAGGAAGGTGGCGAGGATCAGCCCGTAGGTGGCGTACAGGCCGTGTTCCGTGCCGCTGGGGGCGAGCGAGGCGGACCCGGTCGCCCGGTCGGGCAGCGGCACTTGGGCCCCACGGGGAAAACGGAGGTCGGTGTGCGCCCCGATGTGGTGGCGGCCCTCGGTGAGGGTGAGCACGGCCCCGCGCAGCGGGTGCCCGTCGACGCTGCCGGTGGCGGTGACCCGTACGGCTTCCCGCACGGTGACATTCACCGGGCGGTCGACGCGGACCTCGGTGGAGCGGTGGAAGACGGGCCGCTCGTCCCAGGCGGGCAGCGGGGCGCGGTCGGCGTGCCAGGCGGCGAGCAGGAACACGACGGGCACCAGCAGGGCGGTGAGCTTGAGCCAGTACTGGAACGCCTGGACGAAGGTGATGCTGCGCATGCCCCCGGCGGCGACGGCGGCGGTCACCACCACCGCGACGACCAGCCCGCCGAGCCAGCCGGGCGCACCGGTGAGCAGCCGCAAGGTGAGCCCCGCGCCCCGCAGTTGGGGCAGCAGGTAGAGCCAGCCGACTCCCACCACGAGCACCCCGGCGATCCGCCGCACCGCCCGCGACTCCAGCCGGGCCTCCGCGAAGTCGGGCAGCGTATAGGCACCGGACCGGCGCAGCGGGGCGGCGACGAAGGCCAGCAGCACGAGGAACCCGGCGGTGTAGCCGATCGGGAACCAGAGCATGTCGACGCCCTGCGCCAGCAGCAGCCCGGCGATCCCGAGGAATGAGGCGGCGGACAGGTACTCACCGCTCACGGCGAAGGCGTTGAGCCGGGGCGCGACGGTACGGGAGGCCACGTAGAAGTCGGAGGTGGTCCGGGAGATCCGCAGCCCGAGCGCGCCGACGAGCGCCGTGGCGAGCACCACGGCGGACACCCCGGCCATCCCGTAGGTCTGGTTCAACGCCCGTTCACGTCACCCTCGTTGCGCTCGGCACGGCGGACGTACCAGGCGCCGGTGGCGAGCAGGACGGGGTACGGCGCGACACCCAGCAGCAGCCAGACGGCAGCCCGGCCGGTGGCACCGTCCGGCAGGAAGCGGAACACTACGGGGAACAGCCCCAGGGGCAGGGCGAGCAGGGAGCACGCGACAAGACCGATGCGCACCTGACGACGCATCAGCTTCCGTACAGCGAGGTCATCGTGTGCGGGGGAGTCCGGACAGGCGGCCCGCGTACGGCCGGCGGGGGCCCCGGTGACCACCTCCCGGCGCGGGGTGGGTTCCGCACCCATGACGCACCCCCCGAGACCCCGGTGATCACCTTGTTGCGGCGAGTGTACGCAGCACGTCCGGGGTGAGACAGGGTCCTGGCGGGTTCGGCACAGGGTCGCCACAGCGCGCCGGGCTCAGCGGAGGCGGGCCGCGGTGCCGGTGGCGCGGCGGGCCAGCAGATCGCGCAGTTCACGGGCGTTGCGACGGCTGACGGGAAGGGCACGGTGACCGACCCGGACGGTCAGGTTGCCACCGTCCAGCCGGAGTTCCTCTATCCGGTCGAGCGCGACCAGATGGCTGCGGTGGATGCGCACGAACCCGTGCGTACGCCACTGCTCCTCCAGCGTGGACAGCGGCACGCGGACGAGGTGGCTGCCGCGCCGGGTGTGCAGCCGGGCGTAGTCGCCGTGCGCCTCGGCGTAGTCGATGTCGGCGACGGGCACGAACCGGGTCACCCCGCCCAGTTCCACCGGGACCTGGCCCCCGCCGGGCGGGACGGCCGGCTGGACGCGGGGGCCCTGGCTGGCGTGGGTGAGCTCGGCCACCCGGCGCACGGCCTCCGCGAACCGCTCCTCGCGCAGCGGCTTGAGGAGGTAGTCGACGGCCTTGAGATCGAAGGCGCGGACGGCGAAGTCCTCGTGCGCGGTGACGAAGACGATGAGCGGCGGAGCGGCGAACCCGCCCAGCAGCCGGGCCAGTTCGAGACCGTTGAGGCCCGGCATGTTGATGTCGAGGAAGACCACGTCGACCGCGTCCGCGCCGCCCTCCACGGCCCGGCTGAGGGTGCGCAGGGCCTCGGTCGCCTCCAGCGCCGGCAGCACGCTGCCGACCCGGGGGTCCTGGTCGAGCAGGTACAGCAGCTCCGAGAGCGCGGGTTCCTCGTCGTCCACGGCGAGGACCCGCAACAGGCCCTCGCCGTGGCCGCGTTGTGCCCCGGTCTGCCGCGTCCCGCTCATCCCCGCCGGTCCCTTCCTCCCGTGTCCGTGGGAGGAATGGTGGGCCCTCGGGCGGATGGCGTCCAGCACGGCGACGCGGCGATTCACCGGGGGCCGGGGTCAGGCCACCGTCACCGTCTCGTCGTCCTTCCCGGCGAACTGGGTGCGGTACAGCTCGGCGTACCGGCCCCCGGCCGCGAGGAGCTGGTCGTGGGTGCCGCGTTCCACGATGCGGCCGGCCTCCACGACGAGGATCTGGTCGGCGGCGCGGACGGTGGAGAGCCGGTGGGCGATGACCACGGCCGTGCGGTCCTGGAGCGCCTCGGTGAGGGCCTCCTGCACGGCCGCCTCGGAGGTGTTGTCGAGGTGGGCGGTGGCCTCGTCCAGGATGACGACCCGCTGGCGGGCCAGCAGCAGCCGGGCGATGGTCATGCGCTGGCGTTCGCCGCCGGAGAGCCGGTAGCCGCGCTCGCCGACGACCGTGTCGAGCCCGTCCGGCAGGGACCGTACGACCTCGTCCAGCCGGGCCCGGCCGAGCGCGTCCCACAGCTCGTCGTCCCCGGCGTCGGGGCGGGCGAGGAGCAGGTTGGCGCGGACGGTGTCGTGGAAGAGGTGGCCGTCCTGGGTGACCATGCCGACCGTTGCCCGCAGCGAGCCGGCGCTCAGGTCGCGTACGTCGACACCGCCGACCCGTACGGCGCCGCCGTCGGTGTCGTACAACCGGGGCAGGAGCTGGGCGATGGTGGACTTCCCGGCACCGGAGGAGCCGACCAGCGCGACGGTCTCGCCGGGGGCGGCGCGGAAGGAGACGCCGTGCAGCACCTCGGCGCCGCCGCGTACGTCGAGCGCGGCGACCTCCTCCAGGGAGGCCAGGGAGACCCGGTCGGCGGCCGGGTAGGCGAAGCGCACGTCGTCGAACTCGATGGCGACCGGGCCGTCCGGTACCGCGACCGCGCCGGGCTTCTCCGCGATGAGCGGCTCCAGGTCCAGCACCTCGAAGACCCGCTCGAAGCTGACCAGCGCGCTCATCACCTCCACCCTGGCCCCGGCGAGCGAGGTGAGCGGGGCGTAGAGCCGGGTGAGCAGCAGGGCGAGGGAGACGACGGCGCCCGCCTCCAGGGTGCCGCGCAGCGCGAACCAGCCGCCGAGGCCGTAGACGAGGGCGAGCGCGAGGGCGGAGACCAGGGTGAGGGCGGTGATGAATACCGACTGGGCGGTGGCGGTGCGCACGCCGATGTCGCGGACCTGGCCGGCGCGGGCGGCGAACTGGGCCGACTCCTCCTCGGGACGGCCGAACAGTTTGACGAGCGTGGCGCCGGGCGCGGAGAAGCGTTCCGTCATCCGGGTGCCCATGGCCGCGTTCAGCTCGGCCGCCTCGCGCTGCATCCGGGCCATGCGCCTGCCCATCCGGCGGGCGGGCAGCACGAACACCGGCAGCAGGACCAGGGCGAGGAGGGTGATCTGCCAGGACAGGGTGAGCATGACGGCGAGGGTGAGCAGCAGCGTGACCACGTTGGTGACCACGCCGGACAGGGTGGAGGCGAAGGCCCGCTGGGCGCCGATCACGTCGTTGTTGAGGCGGCTGACCAGGGCGCCGGTGCGGGTGCGGGTGAAGAAGGCGACCGGCATCCGCTGGACGTGGTCGAAGACGGCGGTGCGCAGGTCGAGGATGAGCCCCTCCCCCAGGGTCGCCGACAGCCGCCGGACCAGGATGCCGAGTCCGGCCTCCGCGAGCGCCACCGCCGCGATGAGGAGCGAGAGCCGGACCACCCGGCCGGAGTCGTGGCCCGCCACGATGGCGTCGACCACGCGTCCGGCGAGCACGGGGGTGGCGACCGCGAGCAGGGCGGTGACGATGCCGAGCAGGACGAACCGGGTGATGCCCGCGCGGTGCGGTCGGGCGAAGGCGGCGATGCGGCGCAGTGTGGCGCGGGCGAGGGGCCGGCGCTGCTGCTGCGCGGTCATCACGCTGTGCAGTTGCGTCCAGGCGGTGGTTTCCATGCTCATGCGTCCAACTTAGGACCTCAAGTTTGCTTGAGGTCAACCGTTCGGGGTCCGGGTGCGGCACAGTGGGCCCTCCAGCAGCTCGGCGAGGAGGAGTCCCGGTGGCGGTTCGGGTGGAGACGCGCGGTCACGTGACGACGGTGGTCCTGTCGCGCCCGGAGGCGCGCAACGCGGTCGACGGCCCGACGGCGGCCGAACTGGCCGCCGCCTTCCGGGCGTTCGAGGCGGATGACGAAGCGCGCGCGGCGGTGCTGTGGGGCGACGGCGGTACGTTCTGCGCGGGCGCCGACCTGAAGGCGATCGGCACCGAGCGCGGCAACCGCGTCGCGCCGGACGGTGACGGCCCGATGGGCCCGACCCGGATGCGGCTGTCCAAGCCGGTGATCGCGGCCGTGGCCGGGCACGCCGTGGCGGGCGGCCTGGAGCTGGCCCTGTGGTGCGACCTGCGGGTGGCGGAGGAGGACGCGGTGTTCGGCGTCTTCTGCCGTCGCTGGGGCGTCCCCCTGATCGACGGCGGCACGGTACGGCTGCCCCGCCTGATCGGCACCGGCCGCGCCATGGACATGATCCTCACCGGCCGCCCGGTCCCGGCCGCCGAGGCGTACGCCATGGGCCTCGCGGACCGCGTCGTCCCGCCGGGCCGCGCCCGCGCGGAGGCCGAGGAACTGGCGGCAACGATCGCCCGCTTCCCCCAGGACTGCCTGCGCTCCGACCGCGCCTCGCTGCTCGACCAGGAGGGGCTGCCCGAGGAGAAGGCGATGCGCCGTGAACTGCAGTACGGCACGACAGTGCTGGCGGAGTCGATGGAGGGGGCGGCCCGGTTCGCCGGGGGCGCGGGGCGGCACGGGACGTTCGGCGAGGCGTGAACTCACCGATGGCACAAGGCCGTCACCGCCGGCACGGCCGTCAATCGTAGGTGATGACGATTCCGTCCCTGCCGTCGCGTCCCCTTCTCCCCCAGGGACCTCGGCGGCCGTCGTCGCCGTCGTCGCCGTCCGCCCCCGGCCGGCCCGTGGGCCCGATGGGACCGGGGTCGCCGGACGGACCCGATGGGCCGGGCGGACCGGGGGAACCCTGATGGGTGCCGGTGCCGCCGTCCTCGAGGCTGACGCGCTCCATCTGGATCGCGTCGAGCTGCTGCTGGTGGGCGACGAGCAGGACCGCCTGCGCGACCAGCACGACGGTCACCGCCGCGCCGGCCGCCATGCGGCGCGGCGAACCGCGCAACACCTCTTTCACGCTTCTCACGTCGAACCTCACGCTAGCTCGCCGGCGGGGCGACGGCGTCCTTGCCGTCCTTTCCGTCCTTGCCGTCCTT
>NZ_WWKH01000136.1:0-18616 GCF_009865595.1 Streptomyces sp. SID1328
GTACGGCGACCACCTCGGGCACCACGTCGGCCGGTACGGCGACCACGGCCACGTCCACCGGGCCCTCGATCTCCCGGACCGAGCGGTGGGCGGGCACCCCGTCGACCTCGTCACAGCCGTCCGGGAAGGCGTTGTTGACCGCGTACAGCGGGCCCGCGTACCCCGCGTCCCGGATGTTGCCGAGCACGCTGCGTCCGACCCCGCCGGGCGCGCGGCCGACACCGATGACGGCCACGGAGCCGGGGGCCAGCAGCCGCCGCACCGAGTGGGCTTCGGCGCGCTGCTCCCGCGCGAGCTGCACGGCCATCGAGCGGTCGGTGGGTTCGAGCCCGAACTCCAGCCGGACCACCCCGTCCTCGAAGCTGCGCTTCTGGGTGTACCCGGCGTCGGTGAACACCTTGATCATCTTGGTGTTGGCCGGCAGCACCTCGGCGGCGAAGCGCCGGATACCGCGCTCGCGGGCGACGGCCGCGATGTGCTCCAGCAGCGCGGAGGCGACACCCCGGCCCTGATGGGCGTCCTGCACCAGGAAGGCGACCTCGGCCTCGTCGGCCGGGGCGGAGGCGGCCATACCGTCGGCGCCGATGCGGTCGTAGCGTACGGTGGCGATGAACTCGCCGCCGACGGTGGCGGCGAGCCCCACCCGGTCCACGAAGTCGTGGTGCGTGAAGCGGTGCACGTCCTTGGCGGAGAGCCGCGGGTACGGCGCGAAGAAGCGGTAGTACTTCGACTCGTCGGACACCTGCTCGTAGAAGCTGACGAGACGGTCGGCGTCGTCGGCGGTGATGGGCCGGATGCGCGCGGTACCGCCGTCGCGCAGCACCACGTCCGCCTCCCAGTGGGCGGGGTACTCGTGCCGGTCCTGCCGGTCCGCCGGGGTCTGCATGGGCCCAGGGTACGGCTCGCGCGGGCGTACGGCGCGAGGCAGTGGGCGGGACACGGAAGTCGGGCCGAGGCCGCGGTCCGACGGCCGGTACGCAGAGGTTCCGGAGCGGTGAAGTGCCGCTCCGGGCACGGTTCCCGGTATGGGAAACTGGTCTAGACAACCTGAGAGACTGAAGGGCAGCATCACATGGCTGAGCGCCGCGTCAACGTCGGCTGGGCCGAGGGCCTCCACGCCCGCCCCGCTTCCATCTTCGTCCGAGCCGCCACGGCCACAGGCGTCCCGGTCACGATCGCCAAGTCCGGCGGCACCCCGGTCAACGCGGGCTCGATGCTGGCCGTCCTGGGCCTGGGCGCCCAGGGCGGCGAGGAGATCGTCCTCGCCTCCGACGCCGACGGCGCGGACGTCGCGCTGGACCGGCTGGCCAAGCTGGTCGCCGAGGGCCTGGACGAACTGCCCGAGACGGTCTGACCCCGTTCCCGGCGGAAGCCGCGTCGCCCCTTCGGGGGCGGCGCGGCTTCTGTGTTTCCGCACGCCGAATTAAGGTGCCACCAATAGCGCACCGTCGGCAATTGACGGCACGCCGGAAATGGGCAGCACAATTGCCCGGCAAGCGAATATCCCTCTTTGTATACAGCGCCCGTGTTAATTCCGGAGTCCCGCTGTGTTTACAGGATGTTGCGCGTGCCGGGCGCGATCGCCGGCGGGGGTGCGCAGCCGGTGGGCGAGGGTCGCGCGCTCGGTGTGCAGCGCCGTGACCGCCCGCGCGCGGTCGCTGTCGCCGCGCGCCACCGCGTCCACGATCGCGCCGTGCTCGGCCCAGGTCTCCGGCGGGCTGACCGGACCATCCACGCTGTACATCCATGCGATCTTGTGCCGGAGCTGGGTGAGCGCCGAGGTCAGCGCGTGACTGCCGCACGCCTGGGCGAGCGTCTCGTGGAACCAGCCGTCCAGCGCGCGCAGGTCGTCGCTGTTGCCGAGCCTGGCCCGCTCCTGACCCAGTCTGACCAGGCCGCGCAGCACCTTCAGATGGGCCTCGGTGCGCCGCTGGGCGGCCCGCGCGGCGCCGAGCGGCTCCAGCAGCAGGCGCATCTCCAGCAGGTCGGCGGCCTCCTGCTCGGTGGGCTCGGCCACGCAGGCGCCCGCGTGGCGCCGGGTCACCACGAAGCCCTCGGCCTCCAGCGTGCGCAGTGCCTCGCGGACGGGGACGCGGGAGACGCCGTAACGGCGGGCGAGGACCTCCTCGGTGAGCCGGCCGCCGCGCTCGTGGATTCCGGCGACGATGTCGTCCCGGATCGCCGTGCACACCGAGTGCGCCGGAATACGCATGACCCACCTCCGCCTTAATACCCGAGAAACGCCGACGACAGCGCTTGTCCCGTGACTCTATGGCAATGCGCGAGGATTTCCGACGGCCTACCGGAATCCATGGCTATTTTTTGGACAGCGCCCGGAGGAAAGCGCACAGCGAAAAGCCCCGGCCGGGTGGGCCGGGGCTTTCACGGGACCGGAGCGGTCAGACGTTCACGCCGTGCTTGCGGAGGTAGGCGACGGGGTCGACGTCGGACCCGTAGTCGGGGCCGGTACGGGCCTCGAAGTGCAGGTGCGGGCCGGTGACGTTGCCGGTGGCGCCGGACAGGGCGATCTGCTGGCCCGGAATGACGCGCTGGCCCACGCTGACACCGATGGACGACAGGTGGCCGTACTGGGTGTACATCCCGTCGGCCATCCGGATCACGATCTCGTTGCCGTACGCGCCGCCCCAGCCGGTGGAGACCACGGTGCCTGCGCCGGCCGCGTGGACCGCGGTGCCGCTGGCGGCGTGGAAGTCGATGCCGGTGTGGGAACCGGAGGACCACAGCGAACTGGAGGCCTGGTAGGCGGTGGAGACGTAGGAGCCGGTGATCGGCATGACGAAGGAGTTGAGGCGCTCGCGCTCGGCCTTGCGGGCGGCGCGCTCCTTGGCCTCGCGGGCCCGCTCGGCGGCGGCGCGCTCGGCGGCCTCCTCGGCGGCCTTGCGCTCGGCGGTCGCCTTCTGAGCGGTGGCCTGCGCGGCGATCTCGTCGGCGAGGGTGTCGCTGACGGCGATGACGGGGGTGAGGCCGGTGTTCTCGACGGAGTTGTCCGCGGCGAGCGCCGGGGAGGCCGCGAGGGTGCCGACGACACCGGTGGTGAGAGCCGCCACACCGGCCGCCGTTGCGGTGGTGCGCTTGACCCGGCCGGGCTTGCGGTGCTTCCCGGTGGCGCACATGAACGCCATGAGCAGGCTGTTCCTTTCCTTCCCTCTCGCCTACCGGGTTAGCTGACGGGTTCGGAGCAGGAAGGTCTCCTACGGCCGCCCTCGCTCGCGCGCGGGCGCCCGATTCACCCCAGGGACTGCGTGGGTCCCCGGCTCCCCCTGCGGGGGACTCGGCGATGGCTGTCCGGTGCCGCGGGCGCGGCGCACTGCCTGACGAACAGCCCGGAAGAAGCTAAAGGGGACGGGAGCGGATCTTCAAACGGGTCCGGGCTTTTGTAGTGCATCCCACACGTCAGAGGGGTAACCTCCGCCCCAATCCGGACATTTGTTGACCGCTGTTCGAGGGCGCTCCCGAACACAGCGGTGGGCCCTGACGACTTGCGCGCCGTCAGGACCCACTCGCGTGCGGCTACTCTGCCGAGACCACCTTGACCTCGCCGATGCCGAGCGCCTCGACGGGCTCCTTGATCTGGGCGGCGTCGCCGACGAGGACCGTGACCAGCCGGTCGGCTGGGAAGGCGTTCACCACGGCGGCCGTGGCCTCCACGGTGCCGGTGGCCGCGAGCGTGCGGTACAGCTCCGCCTGGAAGTCGTCCGGCAGGTGCTGCTCGACCTGGTCCGCAAGGGTGCCGGCTACGGCGGCGGCCGTCTCGTACTTCAGCGGGGCCACGCCGACGAGGTTCTGCACGGCCACGTCCCGCTCGGCGTCGGTCAGACCCTCGGCGGCCAGCGTGTGCAGCACCGTCCACAGGTCCGCGAGCGCCGGGCCCGTGTTCGGGGTGTCCACGGAGCCGCTGATGGCGAGCAGCGAGGCGCCGGTGCCGTCCGGGGCGGAGCGCAGTACCTGGCCGAAGGCGCGCACGCCGTAGGTGTAGCCCTTCTCCTCGCGCAGGACCCGGTCCAGGCGGGAGGTCAGGGTGCCGCCGAGGCAGTAGGTGCCGAGCACCTGCGCGGGCCACACGCGGTCGTGCCGGTCGGAGCCGATGCGGCCGATGAGGAGCTGCGTCTGCACGGCGCCGGGCCGGTCCACGATGACCACGCGGCCGGTGTCGTCGGCGGTCACGGGCGGCACCGGGCGGGCCTGGCCGGGCGTGCCGGACCAGGCGCCCAGGGTCTCGGCGAACAGCGCGTCGAGGTCGATGCCGTCGAGGTCGCCGACGACCACCGCGGTGGCGGTGGCGGGGCGGACATGACGGTCGTAGAAGGCACGGACGGCGTCCGCGTCGATCTTCTCGACGGTCTCCTCGGTGCCCTGACGCGGCCGGGACATGCGGACGGAGGCCGGGAACAGCTCCTTGGACAGCTCCTTCGCGGCGCGGCGGGCCGGGCTGGCCAGCTCGTGCGGGATCTCGTCCAGGCGGTTGCGGACCAGGCGCTCGACCTCGCTCTCCGCGAAGGCGGGGGCACGCAGGGCGTCCGCGAGCAGGGTGAGGCCCTTCTCCAGGCGGGAGGCGGGCACCTCCAGGCTGAGCCGGACGCCGGGGTGGTCGGCATGCGCGTCCAGCGTGGCGCCGGCCCGCTCCAGCTCGGCGGCGAACTCCTCGGCGGAGTCCTTGTCGGTGCCCTCGGAGAAGGCGCGCGCCATGATCGTGGCGACACCGTCGAGGCCGGCCGGCTCGGCGTCCAGGGGGGCGTCGAGCAGCACCTCCACGGCGACGACCTGCTGGCCGGGGCGGTGGCAGCGCAGCACGGTCAGGCCGTTGTCCAGCGTGGAGCGCTCCGGCGCCGGGAACGCCCACGGCTTGGCCTCGCCGGCCTGCGGCTGGGGGTGGAACTCCATGGGGGCGAGCTCGGTCACTTGGCCGTCTCCTCGTCGTCGTTGCCGGCCTCTACGGTGGCCTCGTGCTCCGGGTCGTCGGGCAGGTCGGCGTCCTCGACCGCCTCCGGGGACTTCGGCTCGTAGACGAGCACGGCGCGGTTGTCCGGGCGCAGGCGGGCCTTGGCGACCTCGCGGACCTCCTCCGGGGTCACCTCCAGGACACGCTGGACGGCTGTCAGGGCGAGCTGCGGGTCGCCGAACAGGACGGTGTACCGGCACAGTTCGTCGGCACGGCCCGCGACGGTGCCGAGCCGGTCCAGCCACTCGCGCTCCAGCTGGGCCTGGGCGCGCTCCATCTCCTCCGGGGTCGGGCCCTCCTCCGCGAAGCGGGCCAGCTCCTCGTCGATCGCGGCCTCGATGACCGGGACCTCGACGTCGCCGGAGGTCTTCACGTCCAGCCAGCCCAGCGAGGGCGCGCCGGCCAGCCGGAGCAGCCCGAACCCGGCGGCCACGGCCGTACGGTCGCGGCGCACCAGCCGGTTGTAGAGGCGCGAGGACTCGCCGCCGCCGAGGACGGTGAGGGCCAGGTCGGCCGCGTCGGACGCGCGCGTGCCGTCCTCCGGGAGCCGGTAGGCGGCCATCAGGGCGCGCGCCGGGACCTCCTCCACGACGACCTCGCGCAGCTCGCCTCCGATGACGTCGGGCAGCGAGCCGTCGCGCGGGGCGGGCTTGCCGTCGTGGCCGGGGATGGAGCCGAAGTACTTCTCGATCCAGGCCAGCGTCTGCTCGGGGTCGATGTCGCCGACCACGGAGAGCACCGCGTTGTTGGGCGCGTAATAGGTGCGGAAGAACGCGCGGGCGTCCTCCAGCGTGGCCGCGTCCAGGTCGGCCATGGAGCCGATCGGAGTGTGGTGGTAGGGGTGGCCCTCGGGGTAGACCATGGCGGTCAGCTTCTCGAAGGCGGTGCCGTAGGGGACGTTGTCGTAACGCTGGCGGCGCTCGTTCTTGACGACGTCGCGCTGGTTCTCCATCGACTCGTCGTCCAGCGCGGCCAGCAGGGAGCCCATCCGGTCGGCCTCGAGCCACAGGGCGAGTTCGAGCTGGTGGGCGGGCATCGTCTCGAAGTAGTTGGTGCGTTCGAAGCTCGTCGTGCCGTTGAGCGAGCCGCCGGCGCCCTGGACCAGCTCGAAGTGGCCGTTGCCCTTGACCTGGCCGGAACCCTGGAACATCAGGTGCTCGAAGAGGTGCGCCAGGCCGGTGCGGCCCGCGACCTCGTGGCGGGAGCCGACGTCGTACCAGAGGCAGACCGCCGCGACCGGGGTCAGGTGGTCCTCGGAGAGCACCACGCGCAGACCGTTGGCCAGGCGGTGCTCGGTCGCTGTCAGGCCCCCGGAGCCTGCCTGGGCTGTGGTCGTGTGACCCATGGGCATGTACGTCCCTTCGCAAGCGGTGGCGGTCGAGTGAAACCGCGGTTTTCCTGCCGTTCCTGCCACTGTATGCAAAGCGTGCGAGGGCCCGGCGGAGTTCCCGCCCGACGTACGCCCACAGCGGATCGACTAGCCTGCGTCAGGCGTGCTCATGGCGAGCGCGCTCCCGGCCGGCGTACGGCGGTGGAGCGCCGGGCCGCCGAGCACCGGGGGCGGACCCGTGCGGACCGGGTCGCGGCCCGCGTTGTCAGTGCCCCGGTCCACAATGGTCCGCGTCCGATCCGTCCCACGCCTTCAGCAAGGAGCCGGCAGCGATGGCCCGCCGCAGCACCAAGACCCCGCCGCCCGACGACTCGTACGAGGAGAAGATCCTCGACATCGACGTCGTGGACGAGATGCGCGGCTCCTACCTCGAATACGCGTACTCGGTCATCTACTCGCGTGCTCTGCCGGACGCCCGTGACGGTCTGAAGCCGGTGCACCGCCGCATCGTCTACCAGATGAACGAGATGGGCCTGCGCCCCGAGCGCGCCTACGTGAAGTGCGCGCGCGTGGTCGGCGAGGTCATGGGCAAGCTGCACCCGCACGGCGACGCGTCGATCTACGACGCGCTGGTGCGCATGGCGCAGCCCTTCTCGATGCGCGTCCCGCTGGTCGACGGACACGGCAACTTCGGCTCCCTGGGCAACGACGACCCGCCGGCCGCCATGCGGTACACCGAGTGCCGGATGGCCGCCGCGGCGAGCCTGATGACGGAGTCGATCGACGAGGACACGGTCGACTTCGCGCCGAACTACGACGGCCAGGAGCAGGAGCCGGTCGCTCTCCCCGCCGCCTTCCCGAACCTGCTGGTCAACGGCTCCTCCGGCATCGCGGTCGGCATGGCGACGAACATGCCGCCGCACAACCTGCGCGAGGTCATCGCGGCCGCCCGCCACCTGATCAAGCACCCGAACGCGGACCTCGACGCCCTGATGCGCCACGTCCCCGGCCCCGACCTGCCCACCGGCGGCCGGATCGTCGGCCTGGACGGCATCCGGGACGCGTACGCGAGCGGCCGGGGCTCCTTCAAGATGCGGGCGACGGTCGCCATCGAGGCGGTGACCGCCCGCCGCAAGGGCCTGGTGGTCACCGAGCTGCCCTTCGCGGTCGGCCCCGAGAAGGTCATCGCGAAGATCAAGGACCTGGTCAACGCGAAGAAGGTCCAGGGCATCGCGGACGTCAAGGACCTCACCGACCGTGAGCACGGTCTGCGCCTGGTCATCGAGATCAAGAACGGCTTCGTGCCGGAGGCGATCCTCGAGCAGCTCTACAAGCTGACCCCCATGGAGGAGTCCTTCGGCATCAACAATGTGGCGCTGGTGGACGGCCAGCCGCTCACGCTGGGCCTCAAGGAGCTGCTGGAGGTCTACCTCGACCACCGCTTCGAGGTCGTGCGCCGCCGCAGCGAGTTCCGCCGCACCAAGCGCCGCGACCGGCTGCACCTGGTGGAGGGCCTGCTGACCGCGCTCGTCGACATCGACGAGGTCATCCGGGTCATCCGCTCCAGCGAGAACTCCGCGCAGGCCAAGGAGCGCCTGATGGAGCGCTACGGCCTGAGCGACATCCAGACCCAGTACATCCTCGACACGCCGCTGCGCCGCCTCACCAAGTACGACCGGATCGAGCTGGAGGCGGAGAAGGACCGGCTCAACCAGGAGATCGAGGAGCTGACCCGCATCCTGGAGTCGGACGCGGAGCTGCGCAAGCTGGTCTCGGGCGAACTGGCCGCCGTCGCCAAGAAGTTCGGCTCCGACCGGCGTACGGTCCTGCTGGAGTCGGCGGCCTCCCAGGTGGCCACGGTGCCGCTCCAGGTGGCCGACGACCCGTGCCGGGTACTGCTGTCCTCGACCGCGCTGCTGGCCCGTACGACCGGCGCCGAGCCGGTTCCGCAGGAGGGCGGCCGGGCCAAGCACGACGTGATCGTCTCCTCGGTGCCGGCGACCGCGCGGGGTGAGATCGGGGCGGTGACGTCGAGCGGGCGCCTGCTGCGGATCAACGTGGTCGACCTGCCCCAGTTGCCCGACACCGCGAGCGCGCCGAACCTCTCCGGAGGGGCGCCGCTGGCCGAGTTCGTGTCCCTGGAGGGCGACGAGACCGTGGTCTGCCTGACCACGCTGGACGAGACCTCGCCGGGCCTCGCGATCGGCACCGAACAGGGCGTCGTCAAGCGGGTGTTGCCCGACTATCCGTCCAACAAGGACGAGTTGGAGGTCATCACCCTGAGGGAGGGTGACCGGATCGTCGGCGCGGTGGAGCTGCGCACCGGCGAGGAGGACCTGGTGTTCATCTCCGACGACGCCCAACTCCTGCGCTATCAGGCGGCCCAGGTGCGTCAGCAGGGCCGTCCGGCGGGGGGTGTGGCGGGCATCAAGCTCACCGAGGGCGCGAAGGTGATCTCGTTCACGGCGGTCGACCCCGCCGTCGACGCGGTGGTGTTCACGGTGGCGGGCTCGCGGGGCACGCTGGACGACTCGGTGCAGACGACGGCCAAGCTGACCCCGTTCGACCAGTTCCCGCGCAAGGGCCGGGCGACCGGCGGGGTGCGCTGCCAGCGCTTCCTGAAGGGCGAGGACTGCCTCGCGCTGGCCTGGGCGGGTCCCGCCCCGGCGCGGGCGGCGCAGAAGACCGGGCTGCCGGTGGAGCTGCCGGAGCTGGACCCGCGCCGCGACGGGTCGGGGACGTCGCTGGCGAAGACCGTGTCGGTGGTGGCCGGGCCGGTGGTCTAGCCGGGGCTCAGGGTGTGCCGGGCGCCCGGTGGCGGGCGCCCCGGTGTGCCGGCTTCACGGTGTGCCGGGCTGGTCCTCGGAGCCCGGCACGTAGCGGAGCACGCCCCACATGGCCTGCTCGTCGGTCTCGTCGGCGGCGCCTCGGCTGGCGTCCAGCTCCTTGCCGAGGGCGTCGGCGTCGATGCCGGTGCCGATCAGGACGAGCTGGGTGAGGCGCTCCGCGCCGGGCGGCCAGGGCTCGGGCAGGAAGCGCAGGAAGCGGCCGACGGCGTGTACGGCGTAGTGGTTGGCGGGGTCGTGGGCGCCGAAGTCGATGTATCCCTTGATCCGGTACAGGCCCTCCGGGCGGCCGTCCAGGAAGCGCATCAGAGCGCGGGGGTCCATGGCGATGTCCGAGGTGAAGGACAGGGTGTCGTAGGCGGAGTGCAGGTGGGCGGGGCGGGCGTCGGGTTCGCCGTCTCCGTCGGGGCCGTCGTGGCTGTGCAGGTCGTCGAAGGAGAGCTGGCCGACGCGCTCCTCGCTGGGGCGGCAGTCGAAGAGGAACTCCGGGTCGATCCGGCCGTATGTGGCGGGGAGCACGGCGCCCTCGGTGAGTTCGCGGACCAGGCCGAGGACGCGGTCGGCGTCGGGTGCCCGGTCGAGCTTGTTGACCACGACGAGGTCGGCGAGGGCGAGGTGCCGGTCGATCTCGGGGTGCCGGGCGCGGGTGTCGTCGAACTCGGCGGCGTCCACCACCTCGACGAGCCCGCCGTACATGATCTCCGGCTGCTCACTGGCCAGCACCATCCGCACCAGCTCCTGCGGCTCGGCGAGCCCGCTGGCCTCGATGACGATCACGTCGATCCCGGCGGCGGGGGCGGCGAGCCGGGCCAGGTAGGTGTCCAGCTCGCCGGCGTCGACCGCGCAGCACAGGCAGCCGTTGCCGAGCGACACGGTGGAGTCCCCGAGCGCCCCGGCGACGGCCATCGCGTCGATCTCGATCGACCCGAAGTCATTGACGACGGCCCCGATCCGGCTGCCTCCACTGCGGTGCAGCAGGTGGTTGAGCAACGTCGTCTTCCCGGACCCCAGGAACCCGGCCAGCACGACGACCGGAATCTGCGCACTACGGCTGTTCGCCAACGGGTGGCACCCTTCCCACGCTTCTCGCCGGGCGCCGCACCGGCGTGGGGCGCCCGGCGGACGGACTGTCCGACCAGGATACGAAGGGTGCGACGGCCTGCGGCGGCACGGCGGGTGGCCTCAGCGAGGGGGCCTCAGATGCCGGCGGGCACCGGCGTCGGCGCCGGGACGGGCACGGGCGCCTCGGGGCCCACGTAGCGGGCCACCGGGCGGATGATCTTCGGGTCGGCCGACTGCTCCAGGATGTTGGCGCTCCAGCCGACGACGCGTCCGGCGGCGAAGGTGGGGGTGAACATCTCCCTGGGCAGACCGCACAGTTCCATGACCACTCCGGCGTAGAACTCGACGTTGGTGTGCAGTTCACGGCCCGGCTTGAGTTCGGCGAGGATCGCCTCGACGTGCCGCTCGACCTCCACGGCGAAGTCGACGCGCGGGCCGCCGAAGTCGAGGGCGATCTCGCGGAGCATGCGGGAGCGGGGGTCCTCGGTCCGGTAGACGGCGTGGCCGAAGCCCATGATCCGGTCACCGGCGAGGACCCGTTCACGGACCCAGGGGTCGATCCGGTCCGGGGTGCCGATCGCGTCGAGGGTGTCGAGGGCGCGGCTGGGCGCTCCGCCGTGGAGGGGTCCGGAGAGTGCGCCGAGGGCGCCCACCAGGCAGGCGGCCACGTCGGCGCCGGTGGAGGCGACGACGCGAGCGGTGAAGGTTGACGCGTTGAATCCGTGGTCAATGGTTGAGATGAGGTATTGCTCGACCGCACGGGCCTGTCGAGCCTCGGGTTCCTCGCCGGTCAACGTGTACAGGTAGTTGGCCGCGTACGACAGATCAACGCGGGGCTCGACCGGCTCAAGTCCCTGCCCGAGCCGGTACAGCGCGGTCAGCAACGTGGGCACGGCGGCGCAGGCGGCGAGGGTGTCCGCGCGACGCCGGCCGGCGTCGATGTCGTACACGGGCTGGAAGCCGCGGGCCGCGCCGAGCAGGGACAGGGCCGTGCGGAGTCCGGCGAGCGGACCGGCGACGCGGCTCGCGGCGGCTACGGCGGGCAGCGCCTCGCGGACCTCCTCGGGCAGGTGCCTTAGTCCGGCGACCTCGGCGGTGAAGGCGGCCCGCTGATCGGGGCCGGGGAGGTCGCCGTGGACCAGGAGGTGCCACACGTCCTCGAAGCCGCAGGTGCGCGCGAGTTCGACGGCGGAGTACTGGCGGTAGTGGTAGAAGCCCTCGGCTCCCCGTACGTCGCCGATCTCGGTGTCGGTGACGACGACGCCGGCGAGTCCACGCGGTACCTGGACGAGGGGTGCGGTCCTGATGCTGGCCATGATGTTCCTCCCTGAACTTGATCCGACTGTCCATGCTTGACCAATTCCCTGTCAATATTGATTGGATCAATGTTGCCCGTCCACCTGTCCAGAGAGGGCTACGGTGACCCTCATGCGCGCTCACGAACTCGCCCCCGGCCGGCCCGAGGGGCGGCTGACCACCAAGGAGACCGCCGAATTCCTCGGCGTGAAGCCGGAGACGGTGTACGCCTACGTGAGCCGGGGACTGCTCAGCAGCAGACGGGAGCCCGGCAGCCGCGCCAGCACCTTCGACGCGCAGGAGGTGACGGCCCTGGCCCAGCGCAACAGGCGCGAGGCGGCCGCGACTTCGGCCGCCGGCGTCGACCTGTCGGTACGGACCGGCATCACGTTGATCGAGGAGGGCCGGTACTACTTCCGTGGGGTCGACGCCACGGAGCTGGCCGCGCGTCACTCGTTCGAGGAGGTCGCGGAGTGGCTGTGGACCGGCCGGCTCGTCCCCGGCGCTTCCTTCACCGCGCCGGAGTCAACCGTTGACGCCGCCCGTCGGGCCGTCAACGCGCTGCCCGCGCACGCCTCCCCCACCGACCGCCTGCGCGCGGCGGCCATCGCCGCGTCGGCCGAGGACCCGCTGCGCTTCGACCTGTCCGAGGAGTCCGTACTGGGCGCGGGGCGCGTGCTCATCCCCACACTCGTCGGCGCCCTCCCCCCGGCCCGGCGCGACCACCCCGACGACGGCCCCGTGGCCCGCCGCCTGTGGCACAGGCTGACCGGCCGGACCGCCGACGACGCCTCGGTGCGGGTGCTGGACACCGCGCTCGGTCTGCTCGCCGACCACGATCTCGCCGCCTCCACCCTGGCGGTCCGGGTCGCCGCCTCGGCCCGCGCGCACGCGTACGCGGCGGTCTCGGCCGGGCTGGGCGCCCTGGAAGGCCCGTTGCACGGCGCGGCCAGCGGCCTGGCCCACCGGCTGTTGCTCGAAGTGCTCGACCAGGGCGCCGCGGGCCCCGTGATCGCCGCCGAACTCCGGGCCGGCCGCCGTATCCCCGGCCTGGGTCACCGGCTCTATCCCGGCGAGGACCCGCGCGCGCAGGCGCTCTTCGGGCTGCTGGAGCAGCTCCCGGCCGCGGAACCCGCCCTGCTCGCCGCGCGCGACATCGCCGCGACCACGGCGCGGCACACCCCGCTGCACGCCAACGTGGACCTCGCCCTGGCGGTCTTCACCGCCTCCTGCGGCATGCCCGACACGGCGGGCGAGACCCTCTTCGCCGTGGCCCGTACCGCGGGCTGGATCGCGCACGCCCTGGAGGAGTACGGCGAACGCCCGCTGCGCATGCGCCCGAGCGGCCAGTACGTCGGCCCGCGACCCCCGCGGCCATTGCCCGAACCGTGAGTCGTATTCGCCTGCAAGTCAGGTTAGGCTCACCTGCGTGAGTAGGTGTGCGACCGTCTCCCGGAACCTCGACGAGCCCGTTTCCGGTACGGCGGCCACGGCGACGACGTGGCTGCTGCTGGAACAGCCGGGCCCCTGGGGTGCGAAAGCGCTGACCGCGAGCCATCTGGACCCGGTGCTGGGCCGTGCCCTGGAGGCCGCCGCCAAGGACACCGGCGTACGGGTGGCGTTGATCAGACGCCCCGGCCGACACGCCGACCCCGGTACACCGCCCGTGCGGCAGGTGTATGTGGCCCACACAGTTCCGGGAAACGTGTGGCTGTACGGCACGACGACCCGCGACCCGCGCCAACTCCTCGGCCTGGACTTCGCCGCCCTGGGCGCGGGCGACCCCCGCTCCTTCGCGTCGGTGCTCGGCGGGCGCCCGCAGACCGGTGACCCGCTCGCGCTGGTGTGCACCAACGGAAAGCGCGACCGCTGCTGCGCCCTGCTGGGCCGCCCGCTGGCTGCCGAACTGACCGCGTCCGACGTGCCCGGCGTCTGGGAGGTCACTCATCTGGGTGGTCATCGCTTCGCCCCCACCGTGCTCGTGCTGCCGTACGGCTACGCGTACGCCCGCGCCGAGGCGCACACGGTCAAGGAGGCCCTGCACTGGGCCCAGGACGGGCAGGTGCTGCTGGAGGACTGCCGCGGCCGCTCTGCCTGGGACCGCCCCGGCCAGGCCGCCGAACTGGCCGTTCGGGCGGCGACGGCCGAGTACACGGCGGACGCGCTCCATGTCGTCCGCACCGAGGGCACCGCGCCCCGCTGGGAGGTCACCGTCGGCCACGCGGACGGCCGGGGCTGGCGGGTGGGCGTGGCCCAGGCCGCCGCGCTGCCGCCGCGCCCGGAGAGCTGCGGGGTGGACGTACTGGGCACCCCCGGGCGGATGGACGTCGTAGGCATCAGGGCACTGCACACGGCGGCCCTGGCGGGCTGACACCGCGGCCGCCCTGGGAGGCGTGCGCGATCCCGCGTACCGTCTCCGCATGCCTCCCACTCCCCCGGCCCGCCGTCCCCGACTCGGTCTGCCCCGGCGGGCATTCGCGCAGGTCCTGCTCACCCAGGTGACGATCGCGGCCGGGGTCGCGGTCCTGGCGACCGGACTCTTCCTGGCGCCGCTCAGCGGACAGCTGGACCAGGAGGCGATGCGCCGGGCGCTGGTCATCGCGCAGACCACCGCGCAGGACCCGGCGATCGCCGAGGGCGTCCTGCACACCCGGCCCACCCCCGACGGGCCGGTGCAGCGGGAGGCCGAGCGGATCAGGCGGGCCACGCACGCCGAGTACATCGTGGTGATGGACGCGCGAGGGACGCGTTGGTCCCACCCGACCACCAGGGAGGTCGGCCGCCGCGTCTCCACCGACCCCAGCCGCGCCCTGGCCGGACGCCAGGTGATGGAGATCGACCGGGGCACCCTGGGCCGCTCCGCGCGCGGCAAGGTGCCGCTGTACGACGCCGGGCACCGGATCGTCGGCGCGGTCTCGGTGGGCATCGCGTACGACAGCGTGCGCGCCGGGCTGCTCGGCGCCATCCCCGGCCTGCTGGCGTACGCCGGGGGCGCGCTCGCGGTGGGCGCGCTCGCCGCCTGGCTGATCTCCCGCCGGGTGCACCGGCAGACCCGTGACCTGGCATTCTCCGACATCTCGGCGCTGCTCGCGGAGCGCGAGGCGATGCTGCACGGCATCCGGGAGGGCGTGGTCGCACTCGACCGCAGTGGCCGGATACGGCTGCTCAACGACGAGGCGGGCCGGTTGCTCGGCATCGGGGACGAGGCGGTCGGACGCTCGCCGGACGAGGCGCTCGGCGCGGGACGTACGACGGATGTGCTGGCCGGCCGGGTGACCGGCACCGATCTGCTGACCGTGCGCGGCCGGCGCGTCCTGGTCGCCAACCGGATGCCCACCGAGGACGGCGGCGCGGTGGCCACCCTGCGCGACCGCACGGAACTGGAGCGGCTCGGCCGCGAACTCGACTCCACGCACGGCCTGATCGACGCCCTGCGCGCCCAGGACCACGAGCACGCCAACCGCATGCACACCCTGCTCGGGCTGCTGGAGCTGGAGATGTACGACGAGGCGGCAGAGTTCATCGGCGAGCTGGTCGGGGAGCACCGGGCGACGGCCGAGCAGGTCACGGAGCGGATCGAGGACCCGTTGCTGGCCGCGCTGCTGGTGGGCAAGGCGACCGTCGCCGCCGAACGCGGGGTGGCGCTCAGGCTGTCGGAGGAGACCTGGCTGCCGGACCGGCTCATCGACCCGCGTGGCCTGGTCACGGTGCTGGGCAACCTGGTGGACAACGCGCTCGACGCGGTCGCGGGCACCCCGCACGCGCGCGTGGAGGCCGAGTTGCGCCCCGAGGGCCGCACCGTGGTGCTCCGGGTACGGGACACCGGTCCGGGCGTGCCCGAGGAGCAGCGGGAGTCGGTGTTCACGGAGGGCTGGTCCACCAAGGAACCGCCCGCGCACGGCAAGCGCGGCATCGGCCTGTCGCTGGTGCGGCGCCTGGCCGAACGCCAGGGCGGCTCGGCCTCGGTGGGCGCGGCGGCGGGCGGCGGCGCCGAGTTCACGGTGGTGCTGCCGGACGCGCTGGGCGACCCGGCGCCCCCGGGCATGGAAGAGGCGCGGGGGCACCAGGCACCCCGCGCCCTTTGAGCGGCTACTTGGCGGCCTTCTCCGCGAACTCGGTGGTGTAGGTCTTGTCGAGGTCGACGTCGGCGTTCTTGATGTTGGGACTGAATGCCTTGAGCACCTTCTCAACGGTCTGCGGTCCCCGCGCCGGCATGATGCCGTCCTTGGTGAACATCGGCAGGGTGCTCTTGATGGCGGCCGCGTAGAGCTTCTCGTCACCCTGGGAGTAGTCGGACGGCATCTTGGCCGCGATCTGCTCGGCACTGTGGGTGGACATCCAGTTGAGCGTCTTCACGAACGCGTTGACGAGCTTCTGGACGGTGTCCTTGTGACCGTTGACCCAGTCCGTGTTCATGTACAGGCTTGACGAGGGGTACGGCCCGCCGAGCGCCTCTTGCGAGCCCTCGGGGGTGCGCATGTCGATGAGCACGCGGCCGGCCTTCTTGGCCAGGATCGTGGCGACGGTCGGGTCGGTGGTCATGCCCGCGTCGATGGAGCCCTTCTGGAGCGCCGCGATGAACGTCGGCCCCGCTCCCACCGCGACCGGGCTGAACTGGTTCACCTGGACGCCGTGCTTGACCGCGAGGTACTTGGTGAGGAAGTCGGTCGACGAACCGAGCCCGGTGACACCGAGCTTGCGGCCCTTGAAGTCGCCGGGCGAGTGGATGTCGCCCGTCTTCTTCGCGGACACCACCTCCACCTCGCCGGGGGCGTGCGAGAACTGCACGACGGACTCGACCGACTTGCCCTTCACCTGGAGGTCGAGGGTGTGGTCGTAGAAGCCGACGGCGCCCTGGACCTGGCCGGAGACGAGCGCGGTCTCCGCCTGGGCCCCGGCGGGCTCCGTCAGCAGCTCCACGTTCAGGCCCTCGGCGTCGAAGTAGCCGAGCCGCTGGGTGAGCATGGCGGGCATGTAGATGACCTTGTCGAGACCACCGACCATGATCTTGACCTTGGTGCCCTTGCCACCGCCCCCGGAACCGCCGTGGCTGGCCACCTCGTTGGCGCAGGCGGTGAGGGAGGCGAGGGAGAGCAGACAGGCGGTGGTGAGCGAGGCGATTCTGGTGCGCTTGCGCATGACGAGTCACGTCCTTGGGACTGTGCGGGTACGGGGAGTTCGGCGCGCGGAAGGGCGGTCAGTGCCCGGAGCCGGAGGACTTCCAGCGGAAGACGCGGCGCTCGGCGAAGGTCAGCAGCCCCTCGGCGAGGAGCGCCACGACCGCGAGGATCACCATCGCGGCGTACACGCCCGCGGAGTTGAGGGTGCCCTGCGACTGGGCGACGAGCAGGCCGATCCCCCTGGTGGCACCGATGTACTCGCCCACGATGGCGCCGATGAGTGCGAAGCCGAAGCTGACGTGCAGGCTGGTGAAGATCCAGGAGGTGGCCGACGGGATGACCACCTGGAGGGTGACCTGCCGGTCGGTGGCGCCCAGGATGCGGGCGTTGGCGACCAGGTCACGGTTGACCTCCCGTGCGCCCTGGAAGGCGTTGAAGAACACCGGGAAGAACACGAGGACCACGGCCGAGGCGACCTTGGAGGCGGGTCCGAGGCCGAACCAGATCAGGAAGATCGGGGCGAGCACGATCCTCGGGATGGAGTTCAGCACCTTGATGTAGGGGCCGAACAGGTCGGCGAGGAAGGCGACCCGCCCGAGCGCGATGCCGAGGACGACACCGGCCACGACGCCGATGACCCAGCCCAGCAGCGCCTCGTACAGCGTGTACCAGATCTGTTCGCCCAGGGAGCC
This sequence comes from Streptomyces sp. SID1328, assembly GCF_009865595.1. Lineage (NCBI taxonomy): Bacteria > Bacillati > Actinomycetota > Actinomycetes > Kitasatosporales > Streptomycetaceae > Streptomyces > Streptomyces sp. SID1328. Next base: position 17,307 of record NZ_WWKH01000136.1, read on the forward strand.
GAGCGCGGTGCCGTGCAGCACCCAGGAGGTGATCTGATCCCAGATCTCCGAGGGCATCGAGAAGTTGAACGGGTCGATGACCTCGGCGCGGGACAGCGCCTCCCACAGGCCGAGCACGCCGACCAGCAGCAGTACGCGGGCGACCACCACGATCACCCGGCGCCTGCGGGCGGCCTGCGCCCGCGAACGCGACGGGGCCGGGGCCTGCGGCTTGACGGGGTCGGCGAGCGGCGGGGTCACGGTCTCAGGCGACATCGGCGGCACCTCGCTCACGGGTGATGCGGACCTCTTCACCGAGGGACTCCCAGATCTCGCGGTAGATCTCGATGAACTTGGGCTCCAGCCGGATCGACTCGACCTTGCGCGGCCGGGGAAGGTCGATGGTGAAGACCTGCTTGACCGTCGCGGGCCCGGCGGTCATCACGACGACCTTGTCGGCCAGCGCGATCGACTCCTCCAGGTCGTGGGTGACGAAGACGACGGAGGCGCCGGTGCCCTCCCACAGTTCCAGCAGCTCGTCCGACATCAGGGCGCGCGTCTGGACATCGAGCGCGGAGAACGGCTCGTCCATCAGCAGGATCTCGGGGTCGTTGACGAAGGTCGCGGCGAGGGCGACGCGTTTGCGCTGGCCGCCGGAGAGCTGGTGCGGGTACCGGTCCTCGAACGCGGCGAGCCCCACCCGGGCCAGCCACTCACGGGCCTTCTGCTTGGCCTCCGCCTTGGGCACGCCCCGGAAACGGGGGCCGGCCATCACGTTGGAGAGCACCGTGCGCCAGGGGAAGGTGGCGTCCTGCTGGAAGACGAAGCCGACCCGGTCGCCGACGCCGTCGACCGGCTGCCCGGCCACCAGCACCTCGCCCTCGGAGGGCTCCTCCAGCCCGCTGACCAGCGTCAGCGTGGTGGACTTCCCACAGCCGGTCGGACCGACGACGGCGACGAACTCGCCGCGCTCCACGGTGAGGTCCAGGCCGCGCACCGCAGTGTGCGGATCACCGGAAGGGGTTCTGAAGATCTTGCTCGCGCCCCTCAGCTCGATGGCGGGGCTGGTGTCTGCGCTCATGCACCGGGACGGTAGGGGCGGCACCGCTCCGACAGCAGTCTTGTGCGCGCAACCCCTTCTTTTGCTCGCAAGAACCTGTTGTGCTCGTTTTGCTCACGCTACAACTGCGGAGCCGAAACACGGGCTTAGGGCCTGTCTTCCGGATCAGGCCGGCTCGGGCCGACGGCGCCATCGTGGCCGACTCGAGCGGGGTCCTGGTGCGTGCAGCTGCAAGGCGGAGGAGGGCGTCGACGCGGAGCGTCGGCAACCG
>NZ_WWKH01000137.1:0-6608 GCF_009865595.1 Streptomyces sp. SID1328
CCCGCGCCTGGGCGGTGCTCGGCGCGGCCTACGTGGCCCGGGCGAACCGCACCGCCGACGCGGCCGACCTCCCGCGCGCCGAGCGGGCGCTCGGCACCTCACTGAAGGCGCGCGCCACGAAGAACACGGAGGCGCTGGCCGGGATGACCGCGCTGGCCAACGCCCGCCGGGACTTCGCGGCGGCCAAGCGGTACGGGGAGCAGGCGCTGAAGCTGACCCCGAAGCGCTGGTCGGCGTATCCCCCGCTGATCGACGCGTACAACGGGCTCGGTGACTACACCGCCGCCCGGAAGACCCTGGACAGGCTGATGGCGCTGCGCACCGCCCCCGCGGACCGCCCGGCCGTGATGGCGCGGGCGTCGGCCGTGTACCGGGACCGGGGCTGGCGCGAGGACGCGATGGCCCAGCTCACGGATGCGGCGGCGGCCGCCGGTACACCTGCCGAGCAGGCGGCCTACCGTGCCGGGGTCGGTCAGTTGGCCTGGGAGCGCGGCGACCTCACGGATGCTCTCGAACAGTTCGCGGAGGCCCTTCGCCTGGACCCGGCCGAGGCGACGGCGGGTGCCGGCAAGGCCCGCGCCCTCGCCGCCCGGGGCCGTACCGCCGACGCGCTCACCGCGTACCGCGAGGCCCTCGCGAAGCGGCCGGACGCGGAAGTCACTCTGGAGCTGGCCGAGTTGTACGAGTCGCTGCACCGCACCCGGGACGCCGAGGCGCACTACGCGCTGGTGCGGAAGCGGGCGGAGAAGTCGGCCTCCGACGGCGTCGACGAGGAGCTGCTGCTCGGCCGGCTGGAGGCCGACCACGGTGACCCGCGGGAGGCGGTGACCCGGCTGCGTGCGGAGTACAAGCAACATCCCGGCATCGAGGTGGCCGACGCGCTGGGCTGGGCGCTGCACCGGGCGGGCGAGGACAAGGAGGCGCTGAAATTCGCCACCGCCGCGACCGACAAGACCAAGGGCGGCGGGGTGCGCAGCGCGCTGCACGATTTCCACCGGGGCATGATCGAGTACGAGCTGGAGCGGTACGGCTCCGCCCGGTTGCAGTTGGAGGACGCGCTGATGGTGAACCCGGCGTTCTCGCCGCTGTGGGCGCCCGAGGCGCGGGCGGCGCTGCAGGACATGGGTGAGATGAGCGAGGGGCCACTGCCCGCCGACGTGCTGTGAGTTGGGGGCGCGACCGCTCCTCGCGCCCCCAACTCAGTCTGTGAGAAGCGGGTTACAGGTTGCCCCGCTTCTCCTGCTCCCGCTCGATGGCCTCGAACAGAGCCTTGAAGTTGCCCTTGCCGAAGCCCATCGAGCCGTGGCGCTCGATGAGTTCGAAGAACACCGTCGGCCGGTCCTGGACCGGCTTGGTGAAGATCTGCAGCAGGTAACCGTCCTCGTCGCGGTCGGCGAGGATCTTCATCTCGCGCAGCGTCTCGATCGGCACGCGGGTGTCGCCGACCCACTCGCCGAGGGTGTCGTAGTAGGAGTCCGGGGTGTCGAGGAACTGGACGCCGGCCGCGCGCATGGTGCGTACCGTCTGCACGATGTCGTTGGTGGCCAGCGCGATGTGCTGGACGCCGGGGCCGCCGTAGAACTCCAGGTACTCGTCGATCTGGGACTTCTTCTTGGCGACGGCGGGCTCGTTGAGCGGGAACTTCACCTTCAGGGTGCCGTCCGCGACGACCTTCGACATCAGCGCGCTGTACTCGGTGGCGATGTCGTCGCCCACGAACTCCTTCATGTTCGTGAAGCCGAGGACGTTGTTGTAGAACGCCACCCACTCGTCCATCTTGCCGAGTTCGACGTTGCCCACGCAGTGGTCGATGGCCTGGAAGGTGCGGCGGGCGGGCGGCTCGACGATCGGGTCGGCGGCGACGAAGCCGGGGAGGTACGGGCCGTCGTAGCCGGCGCGCTCGACCAGGGTGTGCCGGGTCTCGCCGTAGGTGGCGATGGCGGCCAGGACGACGGTGCCGTGCTCGTCCTTCACCTCGTACGGCTCGGTGAGGGGGCGGGCGCCGTGCTCGACGGCGTAGGCGAACGCGGCGCGGGCGTCCGGCACTTCGATGGCGAGGTCCACCACGCCGTCGCCGTGCTCGCCGACGTGCCGGTCGAGGAACTCGCCCCAGGGGGTGGCGGGGCGGATCACCGAGGTGAACACGAACCGGGCGGCGCCGTTCTCCAGGACGTAGCTCGCCGTCTCGCGGCTGCCGTTCTCCGGGCCGGAGTAGGCGACCAGGCGCATGCCGAAGGCGCTGGAGTAGTAGTGCGCGGCCTGCTTGGCGTTGCCCACGGCGAAGACGACCGCGTCCATTCCCTTGACCGGGAAGGGGTCGGCCTGCCGGGCGGTGTCGGGAGTGTGCTGAGTGGTCTGCGTCATGCTCGAAGGGTGGCCCCGCTCTGCAAGGTGCGCAATAGTTCGCGTATTCGCTGGTCACTCTGTTAAGCCTTACGGCGGTACCGGCGGGCTTTCTGTACAGGATGACCATCCGGGGAGGACGTCGTGGCGATCGATCATCTGGACGGGCAGATCATCGTGCTGCTGGCCGAGGAGCCGCGGATCGGGGTGCTGGAGATGTCCCGGCGGCTGGGGGTGGCGCGCGGCACCGCCCAGGCCCGGCTGGACCGGCTGCGCTCGCGCGGGGTGATCCGGGGCTTCGGGCCGCAGGTGGACCCCTCGGCGCTCGGCTATCCGGTGACCGCGTTCGCCACTCTGCAGATCCGGCAGGGGCAGGGGGCGGACGTACGGGCGTACCTGGACGGGGTGCCGGAGGTGCTGGAGCTGCTCACCACGACCGGTACCGGGGACATGCTGTGCCGGCTGGTGGCCCGCTCCAACGCCGATCTGCAGCGGGTCATCGACCGGGTGGTCGGCTTCGACGGCATCGTGCGGGCCTCCACGGCGATCGTGATGGAGAGCCCGGTGCCGCTGCGGATCATCCCGCTGGTGGAGCAGGCGGCGGGGGAAGCGCTCGACTAGCAGCTGGGGATCTTGCCGGTGCCCTTCTCCAGGGCGACCAGGGAGTCCACGGCGCCGTCGAGATTGGTGACCGGGATCAGGCGCAGGCCCTTGGGCAGGTTGGTGCGGGCGTCGGCGCACTCGGCCTTCGGCACCAGGAAGACGGTGGCGCCGTCGCGGCGGGCGGCCTGTGTCTTCAGGGCCACCCCGCCGACCGCACCGACCTTGCCGTCCGCGTCGATCGTGCCGGTACCGGCGATGGTGCGGCCGCCGGTGAGGTCGCCGCCGCTGCCGTCGCCGTCCAGCTTGTCGATGACGCCCAGGCTGAACAGCAGGCCCGCGCTGGGGCCGCCCACGTCGGCGAGGCGCAGGGTGACCTTCACGTCGTCGGGGTCCTTGCGCAGGTGGTCCAGCGCCGCGGTGGTCGCCGCGTCCTGCGACTGCCGCATCTGGGCCGTGTTGTGCTTCTCGATCTCCTTGATCGTGTCCCCGGTCGGGTACACCGCGTCGTACGGCATCACCGCGCGGTCGCTGCGGAACCAGTTGTCGACCACCTGCCCGAGCGACACCCGCGTACCCGGTGAGGTCGCCTCGATGGTGGTCATCCGCAGCTCGCCCGACGTCTTCCGCGTCGGCGCCCCCGCCACCGTGATCACCGGCGTCCCGTCGTTCTTCCCCAGCACGTTCGCCGTCATCCCCGGCTGAGCCACCGAGAACGGCAACGGCGCGAACACCGCGACGGCCACCAGCCCCACGACAGGCAGAGAACACAGGGCGATGATCCGGGAACGCGAGAGACGTGAGAGCACGGAGTAAATCTAACGCGCGGCTTCTGCTCCGAGCTTGGCCGGTGCGTACTACCTCAGCGCGTCCGCGACCTCCCTCGCCGCTTCCACCACGCGGTGGCCCACCCGCTCCGGGACCGCGTCGGTCAGCATGACGACTCCCACGCTGCCCTCGACGCCGGTGACGCCCAGGAGGGGGGCCGCGGCGCCGCTCGCACCGGCCTCGAGTTCGCCGTGGGTGAGGGTGTAGCCGGGGTCGGGGGCCGGGGATTGGCGGGCGGCCAGGATGGCCTTGCCGGCGGCGCCGCGTTCCAGGGGGTGGCGGAAGCCCGCGCGGTAGGCGACGTGGTAGTCCGTCCAGGTCGGCTCGACCACGGCGACGGCGAGCGCCTCCGTACCGTCGACCAGGGTCAGATGGGCCGTGGCGCCGATGTCCTCGGCCAGCGAGCGCAGCGCGGGCAGGGCAGCCTCCCGTACCAGCGGATGCACCTGGCGGCCGAGCCGCAGTACCCCCAGCCCGACGCGGGCGCGGCCGCCGAGGTCGCGGCGGACGAGCGCGTGCTGCTCCAGCGTGGCCAGCAACCGGTACACCACCGTCCGGTTCACCCCGAGCTTGCCGGACAGCTCGGTGACGGTCAGGCCGTGGTCCGTGTCGGCGAGCAGCTTGAGGACGCGCAGTCCCCGGTCGAGCGTCTGGGAGGTCTCCGCGGTCACGACGCCCCCTCCTTCTGCGGTGAGGCCGGCGCCCTCCGAGCGGCGCGCGTCACCGAGCCCCGTCGGCGACGCGTATCAGAGGCCGCCGATCGGCAGGACGGCCCGGCGGCTGACGGGCCCGTCGCTTCACGGCTGCGCTCCGCGGCGGCGCTGCCACGGGGCGTGTGCGTAGCGGGACAGTAGCGAGCCGGTCCGCTCAGCGGAAGACTCGGTCCAGAATCCGGTCAGGGCCGGTTCCGGCCTGCCAGTGTTCGTCCGCATACGCCCGGCGCACGTTTCAGCGCATCCGGGTCGCCCACTCCCCCATCTTGGCGATGCGCTGCTTGAGCTGGCCGGCGGTCGCCTCCGCGCTCGCCGGGCCGCCGCAGACCCGGCGCAGCTCGGTGTGGATCACGCCGTGCGGCTTGCCGCTCTGGTGGACGTAGGCGCTGACCATGGTGTTGAGCTGCTTGCGCAGCTCCATCATCTCCTTGTGGCTGACCACGGGGCGCCGCTCGGCGGGCAGCTCCAGCAGGTCGGCCTCGGTGTCCGGCCGCTTCTTGCTGTGCGCGATCTGCCGGGCCTGCCGCTTCTGCAGCAGCAACTGCACCTGCTCGGGCTCCAGCAGTCCGGGGATGCCGAGGTAGTCCTGCTCCTCCTCGCTGCCGGGGTGGGCCTGCATGCCGAACTCGGCGCCGTCGTAGAGGACGCGGTCGAAGACGGCCTCGGACTCCAGCGCCTCGAAGGAGAACTGCTCCTGCTCGCCGGTGTCCTCGTCCTGCTGCTTGTTCGCCTCGTCCATCTCCTTCTCGGACTCGGCGTACGGGTCCTCCTCGCCCTGCTTCTTCGGCTTGTCGAGGGCGTGGTCCCGCTCCTTCTCCATCTCGTTGGCGAAGGTCAGCAGGTCGGGGACGGTCGGCAGGAACACGGACGCGGTCTCGCCGCGCCGCCGGGACCGTACGAACCGGCCGACGGCCTGGGCGAAGAACAGCGGGGTGGAGATGGTGGTGGCGTACACGCCGACGGCGAGCCGGGGCACGTCGACGCCCTCGGACACCATGCGGACGGCGACCATCCAGCGGTCGTTGCTCGCGCTGAAGTCGTCGATGCGCTTGGAGGCGCCCGCGTCGTCGGAGAGGACGAGGGTGGCCTTGGTGCCGGTCAGCTCGCGGATCAGCTTGGCGTAGGCGCGGGCGGAGTCCTGGTCGGAGGCGATGACGAGGGCGCCGGCGTCCGGGATGGCCTTACGGACCTCGGTGAGCCGCTGGTCGGCGGCGCGCAGCACGCTCGGCATCCACTCGCCGCGCGGATCGAGCGCGGTGCGCCACGCCTGGCTGACCGCGTCCTTGGTCATCGGCTCGCCGAGCCGGGCGGCGATCTCGTCGCCCGCCTTGGTGCGCCAGCGCATCTGGCCGCTGTAGCTGAGGAAGATGACGGGGCGGACGACGTGGTCGGCGAGCGCGTTGCCGTAGCCGTAGGTGTAGTCGGCGGCGGAGCGCCGGATGCCGTCGTTGCCCTCCTCGTACGTGACGAAGGGGATCGGGTTGGTGTCCGAACGGAACGGCGTACCGGTGAGCGCCAGACGCCGGGTCGCGGGCTCGAACGCCTCCAGGCACGCCTCGCCCCACGACTTGGAGTCACCGGCGTGGTGGATCTCGTCCAGGATCACCAGCGTCTTGCGCTGCTCGGAGCGGTTGCGGTGCAGCATCGGGCGTACGCCGACACCGGCGTAGGTGACCGCGACCCCGTGGTAGTCCTTGCCGACCGGGCCCGCGCTGTACTCCGGGTCGAGCTTGATCCCTATCCGCGCGGCGGCCTCCGCCCACTGCTTCTTCAGGTGCTCGGTCGGCGCGACGACGGTCACCTGCTGCACGACGTGGTGGTGCAGCAGCCAGGAGGCCAGCGTCAGCGCGAAGGTCGTCTTGCCGGCGCCGGGGGTGGCGACGGCGAGGAAGTCACGCGGCTGCTCCTGGATGTACTTGTCCATCGCCCCCTGCTGCCAGGCACGCAGCTTGCTGGCGGTGCCCCAGGGGGCCCGGCCGGGAAAGGCGGGGGACAGATGGTTCGAGGCGGAAGCGGCGGTGGTAGTCACGGTCTCCGGGGGTGGGGGCGTAGGGCAACTCGGCTACGTATGACAACCGGGCCACCCTACCGGCGCCACCGGCTCCGCCGTGCTCGGACGGGGCG